>CAXAYM010000013.1:0-15602 GCA_963973175.1 uncultured Arenimonas sp. | reverse complement strand
TTCCCGACCGGCCTGAAGTGGAGCTTCATGCCGCGCCAGGCGCCGGGCCAGAAGTACATCCTGTGCAATTCCGACGAATCCGAGCCGGGCACCTGCAAGGACCGCGACATCCTGCGCTACAACCCGCATTCGGTGATCGAGGGCATGGCGATCGCCTGCTACGCCACCGGCTGCACCGTCGGTTACAACTACCTGCGCGGCGAGTTCCACCACGAGCCCTTCGAACATTTCGAGGAGGCGCTGAAGGAAGCCTATGCCAACGGCTGGCTGGGCAAGGACATCCAGGGTTCGGGCGTGGACGTGGACATCCACGCCGCGCTCGGCGCCGGCGCCTACATCTGCGGCGAAGAGACCGCGATGATGGAGTCGCTGGAAGGCAAGAAGGGGCAGCCGCGCTACAAGCCGCCGTTCCCGGCCAACTTCGGCCTGTTCGGCAAGCCGACCACGATCAACAATACCGAAACCTATGCCTCGGTGCCGGCGATCATGCGCAACGGCGCCGAGTGGTTCCTGAACCTGGGCAAGCCCAACAACGGCGGCCCGAAGGTGTTCTCGGTCTCGGGCCACGTCAACAACCCCGGCAACTTCGAGATCCGCCTGGGCACGCCCTTCAGCGAGCTGCTTGAAATGGCCGGTGGCGTGAAGGGTGGCCGCAAGCTCAAGGCGGTCATCCCCGGCGGCAGCTCGATGCCGGTGTTGCCGGCGGACATCATGATGGGCTGCACGATGGACTACGACTCGATCCAGAAGGCCGGCTCCGGCCTGGGGTCGGGCGCGGTGATCGTGATGGACGAAACCACCTGCATGGTGCGGGCCTGCCAGCGCATCGCGCGTTTCTACTACGCCGAGTCCTGCGGCCAGTGCACGCCCTGCCGCGAAGGCACCGGCTGGATGTACCGCATGCTGACCCGCATCGCCGAAGGCAAGGCGGTGCTTGAAGACCTGGACATGCTCAAGGCCGCCGCCGGCCAGATCGAAGGCCACACCATCTGCGCCTTCGGCGAAGCCGCGGCCTGGCCGGTGCAGGGTTTCCTGCGCCACTACTGGCACGAGTTCGAGTACGCCATCGTCAACAAGCGTTTCTACGTCGACGACCTGGCCAAGGGCCAGCTCGCCACCACGGAGCAGGCCGCATGAGCGCCCAGCCGAGCAACAACACCGCGCCGGACCTGGTGAACATCGAGATCGACGGCAAGCCGATGCAGGCGCCGAAGGGCTCGATGATCATCCAGGCCGCCGACAAGGCGGGCGTCGCCATCCCGCGCTTCTGCTACCACGAGAAGCTGCCGATCGCCGCCAACTGCCGCATGTGCCTGGTGGACGTCGAGAAGATGCCCAAGCCGGCGCCGGCCTGCGCTACGCCGGTGATGGAAGGCATGAAGGTCACCACCCAGACCAAGCGCGCGCTCGACGCGCAGCGCAACGTCATGGAGTTCCTGCTGATCAACCACCCGCTGGACTGCCCGATCTGCGACCAGGGCGGCGAGTGCGAGCTGCAGGACCTCGCCATGGGCTACGGCCGCTCGGTCTCGCGTTTCGTCGAGCGCAAGCGTGTTGTCCCCGACGAAGACATGGGCTCGCTGGTCGCCACCGACATGACCCGCTGCATCCAGTGCACGCGCTGCATCCGCTTCACCGCGGACGTCGCCGGCACCTTCGAGCTGGGCGGCATGTACCGCGGCGAGCGCCTGCAGATCGGCACCTACGACGGCAAGCCGCTGATGACCGAACTGTCGGGCAACGTCATCGACGTCTGCCCGGTCGGCGCGCTGACCAACAAGGTCTTCCGTTTCCGCGCCCGCGCCTGGGAGCTGATCGCGCGTGAATCCGTGGGTTACCACGACGCGCTCGGGTCCAACCTGTTCCTGCACACCCGCCGCGGCGAAGTGCTGCGCACCGTGCCGCGCGACAACGAGGCGGTGAACGAGTGCTGGCTGTCCGACCGCGACCGCTATTCGCACGAAGGCCTGTATTCGACCGACCGCGCCACCCGCCCGCTGGTTCGCGACGGGGATGGCTGGCGCGAGGCGTCCTGGGACGAAGCCCTGGCCCAGGCGGCCAAGCTGCTCAAGGAAGCCGGCGAATCGCTGGGCGTGCTGGCGCACCCGGCCACCACGAACGAAGAAGGCGCCCAGCTGGCCGCCCTGGCCAAGGGCCTGGGCACCGCCCACCTCGACCACCGCCTCAAGGCGCAGGATTTCGCCGACGCGGCCTTCGCCGAACCTTTCCAGCTGCCGGCGGCCGAGCTCGAGCTCGTCGACACCGTGCTGCTGGTCGGCTGCAACCTGCGCCACGAGCTGCCGCTGCTGCACCAGCGCCTGCACAAGGCCGGCAAGCGCGGCGCGAAGGTGTTCTGCATCAACCCGGTGGACTTCGAATTCACCTTCCCGGTGGCCGGCAAGCGCATCGTCGCGCCCTCGCAGCTGCCGGGCGCGCTGGCCGCGGTGGCGAAGGCCGCCGGCGCCTCGCTGCCTTCCGGCATCGAGGCGGTCGACCACGACGCCGCGAAGGCCATGGCCGACGCGCTCGCCAAGGGCGGCAAGGCGGTGATCGTGCTCGGTGAAATGGCTGAGAACCACGCCCGGGCCTCCTGGCTGCGTGCCGCCGCACGGGCGCTGGCTTCGGCCTCGGGCGCCAGCCTCAACCGCATTCCCCAGGGCGCCAACGCCATCGGCCTGGCCCGCCACGGCCTGCGGCCGGGGCAGGGTGGTCGCGACGCCGGCGCCATGCTGGCGCAGCCGCTGCCGGCCTACTTGCTGTACGGCGTCGAGCCGCAGTTCGACTTCGCCCACGGCGCCCAGGCGCTCAAGACGCTGGCCGGCGCCAAGGTGGTGGCGTTCTCGGCCTACGCCAGCGACGACCTGAAGAAGCTGGCCCAGGTGATCCTGCCGATCGGCCTGCTGCCCGAGCTCGATGGCTCCCTGACCAACGTCAACGGCACCGACCAGATGGTCCTCGCCGGCGGCAAGCTGCCGGGCGAGGCCCGTCCGGGCTGGCGCGTGCTGCGCGCCCTGGCCGGACAGCTCGGCCTGGCGGGTTTCGACTACACCGACCTGGCGGGCCTGCGTGCCGGCCTGTCGCCGGAGGCGCCGGCCGCCGGCGAAGGCCTGGCCCCGGCCGCAGGCACCGATGGCGATTCCGGCCTCGAGCGCATCACCAGCACGCCGATCTACCGCGGGGACGCGGTGCTGCGTCGCGCGGTGGCCCTGAACGCGCACCCGCTGACGGTGGGCGCCCGCGTGGTGCTCAATCCGGAAGACGCGCTCGCGCGCGGCCTGTCCGACGGCGTCATGGCCAAGCTCGGCGACGGCCACGGCAACGCCGTGCTGCCGGTGCAGGTCAGCAAGCGTGTGGCCAAGGGCGCCGCCTGGATCGAATCCGATTACGAGGCCACGGCGCCGATCGCGCCGGCGGCGCGGCTCGCCGTGGTGGGAGCCTGAGCATGTTCGATCCGATGCGCGAGTTCTTCCTTTCCTTCGGCGACCTGGGCCTGGTGCTCTGGACCCTGGTCAAGATCCTGGCGATCACGCTGCCGGTGGTCGTGGGCGTGGCCTTCTACACCCTGGCCGAGCGCAAGGTGATCGGCTGGATGCACGTGCGCCACGGGCCGCAGTTCATCGGCGGCTTCATGGGCATCGGCTTCATCCAGGCCTTCGCCGACGTCTTCAAGATGCTGTTCAAGGAACTGGTTGTCCCGACCAATGCCAGCGGCTTCCTGTACCGCCTGGCGCCGCTGCTGGCGCTGGCCCCGGCGCTGGCGGCCTGGGCGGTCATCCCCTTCGACGACGGCGTTGTCCTTGCCGACGTCAATGCCGGCCTCCTGGTGCTGCTGGCACTCACCTCGATGGGCGTGTACGGCATCATCATCGGCGGCTGGGCGTCGAACTCGAAGTACGCGGTGCTGGGCGCGCTGCGCTCGGCGGCGCAGGTGATCAGCTACGAGATCGCGATGGGCTTCGCGCTCGTCGGCGTGCTGGTGGCCGCGGGCACGATGAACCTCAGCGGCATCGTCATGGCCCAGGCGGGCAATGCCGGCATGTTCGAGTGGTTCTGGCTGCCGCTGTTCCCGCTGTTCATCATCTACTTCATCTCCGGCGTGGCCGAGACCAACCGCGCGCCCTTCGACGTCGCCGAGGGCGAGTCGGAGATCGTCGCCGGCTTCCACGTCGAATACTCCGGCTCGGCCTTCGCCATCTTCTTCCTGGCCGAATACGCCAACATGATGCTGGTGGCCTTCCTGACGTCCGTGCTGTTCCTGGGCGGCTGGCTCTCGCCGTTCCCGGCGTCCTGGGGTTTCCTGGGCGAGGCGGGCTGGTGGTGGCTGATCCTGAAGTTCCTGTTCTTCGCCTTCAGCTTCCTGTGGTTCCGCGCCACCTTCCCGCGCTATCGCTACGACCAGATCATGCGACTGGGCTGGAAGGTGTTCATCCCCATCACGATCTTCTGGATCTTCGTGACGGCCATCATGGCCTACAACGAATGGTTCACGCTGGGCGCCTGAGGAAGCCATGAATCGCATCGCCAACTACCTCAAGAGCCTCATGCTGCTGGAGCTGCTTTCCGGCATGAAGCTGACCCTGGGCTACATGTTCAAGCCCAAGTACACGCTCAACTACCCGTTCGAGAAGACGCCGCAGTCGGTGCGCTTCCGCGGCCTGCACGCGCTGCGTCGCTACCCGAACGGCGAAGAGCGCTGCATCGCCTGCAAGCTGTGCGAGGCGGTCTGCCCGGCGCTGGCGATCACGATCGACTCCGAGCGCCGCGCCGACGGTTCGCGCCGCACCACGCGTTACGACATCGACCTGTTCAAGTGCATCTACTGCGGTTTCTGCGAGGAAAGCTGCCCGGTGGACTCGATCGTCGAGACCCACGTGCACGAGTACCACTTCGAGAAGCGCGGCGAGAACATCGTCAACAAGGCCCAGCTGCTGGCCCTGGGCGACCGCCTCGAGGACGAGATCGCCGAACGTCGCGCCGCCGACGCGGCCTTCCGCTGAGGGCAGGGGACAAAGGACAGACATGACTTACGAACTCGCCGCCTTCTTCGCCTTCGCCACGGTCGCCGTGCTGGCCGCGCTGGGGGTCATCCTGGCCCGGAACCCGGTGCACGCGGTGCTCAACCTGGTGCTGACCTTCTTCTCCGTCGCCTGCCTGTGGCTGCTGCTGCAGGCCGAGTTCCTGGGCGTCGTGCTGGTGCTGGTCTACATCGGCGCGGTGATGGTGCTGTTCCTGTTCGTGGTGATGATGCTCGACATCAACACCACGCCGCTGCGCGAGGGGTTCGTGCGCTACCTGCCGCTCACCGGCGCGGTGGTCGTGGTGATGGCCGCCGAGATGGTGATGCTGATCGGCCTGCAGCGCTTCGACGTGGGCCTGTCGGCCACGGACCCGGCCGTCGCCGCGGGCAAGACCAACATCCAGTGGATTGGCGAAACCCTGTTCAGCAAGTACATCCTGCCGTTCGAGACCGCGGCCGTGATCCTCACGGTGGCCCTGGTGATCGCGGTGATGCTGACCCTGCGCCGCCGCCCGGGCACCAAGCACCAGGATCCGGCCCGCCAGGTCGCCGTGCGCCGCGAGGACCGCGTGCGCCTGGTCAAGGTGGCGTCCGAACCCCGCCAGGAGGGCAACCCGTGATCAGCCTCGGCCATTACCTCGCGCTCGCCGCGGTGCTGTTCTGCATCTCGGTGGCCGGCATCTTCATCAACCGCAAGAACGTCATCGTCCTGCTGATGTGCATCGAGCTGATGCTGCTGGCCGTGAACATCAACTTCGTGGCCTTCTCGCGCTTCCTGGGCGACGTCGACGGCCAGATCTTCGTCTTCTTCATCCTGACCGTGGCCGCTTCCGAGGCCGCCATCGGCCTGGCCATCCTGGTGACGCTGTTCCGCAACCGGCGGACCATCAACGTCGCCGAACTCGATTCGCTGAAGGGTTGATCGCGCGATGATTTCAATGAACATCCTGCTGGTCATCGCGCTCGCGCCTCTGCTCGGCTCCGCCATCGCCGGCCTGTTCGGCAAGCAGGTGGGCCGCGCCGGCGCGCACTGGGTCACCATCCTGGGCGTGGCGGTCAGCTGCGCGCTGTCGGTGCACGTGCTCTGGCAGTTCGTGGGCATGGACGCGGCGCCGTTCAACCAGAACGTCTACACCTTCTTCGAGGTCGGCGGTTATTCGGCCCACGTCGGCTTCATGGTCGACACCCTCACCGCGATGATGATGGTCGTGGTCACCTTCGTGTCGCTGCTGGTGCACATCTACACCATCGGCTACATGGAAGAAGACCCGGGTTACCAGCGTTTCTTCAGCTACATCTCGCTGTTCACCTTCAGCATGCTGATGCTGGTGATGAGCAACAACTTCCTGCAGCTGTTCTTCGGCTGGGAGGCGGTGGGCCTGGTGTCCTACCTGCTGATCGGCTTCTGGTACAAGCGCCCGACCGCCATCTTCGCCAACCTCAAGGCCTTCCTGGTCAACCGCGTCGGCGACTTCGGCTTCCTGCTCGGCATCGCCGGCGTGCTGGCCTGGGTCGGCACGCTCGACTACGCGACCGTGTTCGCGCATGCCTACAACAGCGAGCTGCAGGGCACCTTCACCCTGTGGTCGGGCAAGATCGGCATGGGCGGCTGGAGCATGGACGTGCTCTCGGGTCCGGTGCAGGTCGAGATCATGACCTTCATCTGCATCTGCCTGTTCATCGGCGCGATGGGCAAGTCGGCCCAGGTGCCGCTGCACGTCTGGCTGCCGGACTCGATGGAAGGCCCGACCCCGATCTCGGCGCTCATCCATGCCGCGACCATGGTCACCGCCGGCATCTTCATGGTGGCGCGCATGTCGCCGCTGTTCGAGCAGAGCGAAACGGCGCTGGCCTTCGTGCTGTTCATCGGTGCCACCACGGCCTTCTTCACCGGCCTTATCGGCATCGTGCAGAACGACATCAAGCGCGTGGTGGCGTATTCCACGCTCTCGCAGCTCGGCTACATGACCGTCGCGCTGGGCGTGTCGGCCTATTCGGCGGCCGTCTTCCACCTGATGACGCACGCCTTCTTCAAGGCGCTGCTGTTCCTGGCGGCCGGCTCGGTGATCATCGGCATGCACCACGAGCAGGACATGCGCAAGATGGGCGGCCTGCGCAAGTACATGCCGATCACCTACTGGACCAGCCTGATCGGCACCCTGGCCCTGGTCGGCACGCCTTTCCTGTCGGGCTATTTCTCCAAGGACACCATCATCGTCGCTGCGCAGCAGGCGGCGGAGCAGGGTGGCTGGGTGCAGCAGTACGGCTATTACGCGGTGCTTCTGGGCGTGTTCGTCACCGCCTTCTACAGCTTCCGCCTGCTTTACCTGACCTTCCATGGCAAGGAGCGTTTCCGCGACATGGCCCACCACGAGCCGCACGACGAGGAACACGCCGACGCGCACCACGACGAGAACGCCGACGCCCACCATGGCCACCATGGTCCGGTCGAACCGCACGAGTCGCCCTGGGTGGTCACCGTACCGCTGGTCCTGCTGGCGATCCCGTCCATCTTCATCGGCTTCTTCACCGTTGGCCCGATGCTGTTCGGCGACTTCTTCCGGGGCGCGATCGAGGTGATGCCGGCGCACGACACGGTGGCGCGGGCGGGCGAGGTGCTGTGGCACGACGACCGCGGCTGGTTCAGTGCCGCCGTTGGCTTCGGCACCCACTTCTACGCCAGCATCGTGTTCTGGCTGGCCTTCGCCGGCTTCGCCCTGGCCACCTACATCTACCTGTTCAATACGGCCCTGGCCGATCGTTTCGCGAAGATCTTCGCGCCGGTCGTGCGCCTGCTCGAGAACAAGTACGGCTTCGACGACCTGTGGATCAAGGGTTTCGCCGGCGGCGGCATCAAGCTGGGCAAGTTCTCCTGGAAGCGCGGTGACGCCGGCCTGATCGACGGCCTGCTGGTGAACGGCTCGGCCACCCTGGTCGATCGCGTCGCTGGCCTGGTGCGCCACGTGCAGACCGGTCGCCTCTACAACTACGCCTTCGCCATGATCATTGGCCTCATCGTCCTGCTGGCGGTGCTGGTCAAGATGACCGGCGCCTGAGACTGACAAGGAAGACCCGATGCAATCCTCCTGGCCCCTGCTGAGCGTCCTGGTCTGGCTGCCCATCCTCGGCGGCATCCTGACGCTGGCCTTCGGCGACGCCCGCCAGTCCCAGGCCAAGTGGTTCGCGCTGCTGGTCGCGGTCGCCACCTTCGCGCTGAGCCTGTTCCTCTTCGCCGGCCATGACGCCGGATCGGCGGCGATGCGTTTCGTCGAGGACCGCGCCTGGATCCCCAGCTTCGACATCCGCTACCACCTGGGCGTGGACGGCCTGTCGATCGCGCTGATCGCGCTGACCACCCTGACCACCGCCCTGGTGCTGGTCGGTGCCTGGGGTTCGGTCGAGCGCCGGGCCCACCAGTACTTCGCCGCCTTCCTTATCCTCGAGGGCATGATGGTCGGCGTCTTCTGCGCGCTCGACGCCATCCTGTTCTACGTCTTCTTCGAGGCCATGCTGATCCCGATGTTCATCATCATCGGCGTCTGGGGCGGCCCGCGGCGCGTCTATGCGTCGATCAAGTTCTTCCTGTACACCTTCCTGGGCTCGGTGTTCATGCTGGTGGGCCTGGTGTACCTGTACATCGTCTCGGGCGAGCGCCTCGAGGGCGGCGCCAGCTTCCAGCTGGCCGACCTCTACCAGCTCAAGCTCACCGCCACCGAGCAGATGTGGCTGTTCTTTGCCTTCCTCGCCGCCTTCGCGGTGAAGGTGCCGATGTTCCCGGTGCATACCTGGTTGCCGGACGCCCACGTCGAGGCGCCCACCGGCGGCTCGGTCATCCTGGCGGCGATCATGCTCAAGATCGGCGGCTATGGCTTCCTTCGCTTCACCCTGCCGATCGTGCCCGACGCGGGGCAGGAGTGGGCCTGGCTGGTGATCGCCCTGTCGCTGGCGGCGGTGATCTACATCGGCCTGGTGGCGCTGGTGCAGGAAGACATGAAGAAGCTGATCGCCTATTCGTCGATCGCACACATGGGCTTCGTCACCCTCGGCACCTTCATCGCCTTCGCGCTGGTTCGCGAGCTGGGCAACACCGACGCCGCGCAGCTGGGCGTGCAGGGCGCGATGGTGCAGATGATCTCGCACGGCTTCATTTCCGGGGCGATGTTCTCGTGCGTGGGCGTGGTCTACGACCGCATGCACAGCCGCATGATCCGCGACTACGGCGGCGTCGTGAACACGATGCCCTGGTTCGCCGCTTTCTTCGTGTTCTTCGCGATGGCCAACGCCGGCTTGCCGGGCACCTCGGGTTTCGTCGGCGAGTTCATGGTCATCCTGGCCTCGTTCCAGTACAACGCCTGGGTCGCCTTCGGCGCCGGTTTCACGCTGATCCTGGGCGCGGCCTACACGCTGTGGATGGTCAAGCGCGTGGTCTTCGGCGACGTCGCAAACCACCACGTCGCCGAGCTGACCGACATCAACGGCCGCGAGGTCCTGGTGCTGGGCGTGTTCGCGCTGGGCACGCTGGCGCTGGGCGTCTATCCCAAGCCGCTGACCGACCTCATGGAAGCACCGATCGCGCAGCTGCTGACCCAGCTCGCCGCCACCAAGCTGTAAGGAAGCCCCGATGGCCCTGCCGATGCCCACACTTGCCGACCTCCAGCCCCTGGGGCCGGAGATCTTCGTCTGCGGTGCAGCCTTCGCCCTGCTGATGATCGACCTGTTCCTCTCGGATGCACGTCGCGGCCTCACGCATTTCCTGGCCCTGTTCATCCTGGCCGCCGCCGCGGTGCTGACCGCGCGGGAGCTGGGCGCCGAAACCACCTGGGGTTTCGCCAACCTGTTCGTGCGCGACACCATCGGCGACGTGCTCAAGATCGCCATCTACCTCGTGGCCGCCGCATCCTTCGTGTACGCCAAGCCCTACTTGCAGGACCGCGGCCTGTTCAAGGGCGAGTTCTACGTGCTGGGCCTGTTCTCGGTACTGGGCATGATGCTGATGGTTTCGGCCGGCAGCATGCTGGTGCTGTACCTGGGGCTGGAGCTGCTGGCGCTGAGCTCCTACGGCCTGGTCGCGATGGACCGCGAGAACCCGCGCTGCTCGGAAGCGGCGATGAAGTACTTCGTGCTCGGCTCGCTGGCCTCGGGACTGCTGCTTTACGGCATGTCGATGGTCTACGGCGCCACCGGCAGCCTGCAGCTGGGCGAGATCCACGCCGCGGCCGCGTCCACCGGCGACCGCACCCTGCTGCTGTTCGGGGTGGTGTTCATGCTGGTCGGCATCGCCTTCAAGTTCGGCGCCGCACCTTTCCACATGTGGCTGCCCGACACCTACCACGGCGCGCCGACGGCGATCACGCTGTTCATCGGTTCGGCGCCGAAGCTGGCTGCCTTCGGCATGGCCTACCGCCTGCTCGAGGACGGCGTCGGCCCGCTCGACGCCCAGTGGCAGGACATGGTGGCCTGGCTGGCGGCGCTGTCGCTGGTGGTGGGCAACCTGGTCGCGCTGGTCCAGACCAACCTCAAGCGCATGCTGGCCTACTCGACCATCTCGCACGTGGGCTTCCTGTTCATGGGCCTGGCCCACGGCGGGCCCCTGGGCCACGGCGCGGCGATGTTCTACGCCATTTCCTATGCGCTGATGTCGGCGGCGGCCTTCGGCGCCATCATCCTGCTCTCGCGCAAGGGCCACGAGGCGGAGGAGATCGCCGACTTCCGCGGGCTGTGGTCGCGCAATCCCTTCCAGGCCCTGCTGGTGATGTTCATCATGGCCTCGCTGGCCGGCGTACCGCCGTTCCTTGGTTTCTGGGCCAAGCTCGAAGTGCTGCTGGCCGCCCTGGATGCGGGCCTGCTGTGGCTGGCCATCGTCGGCATCGTCTGCGCGGTGATCGGCGCCTTCTACTACCTGCGGGTGATGAAGGCGATGTTCTTCGACGAGCCCGAAGGCGAGGGCCCGAAGGTGCACCCGGACAGCCACCTGCGCGTGCTCTTCGCGGTCAACGCGATCGCGCTGCTGGCGCTGGGCCTGTTCGCCGACAGCATCCTGCACTGGGTCGGACTGGCGTTCCCGGCCTGAGTGCCGGCTGAGCATCAAAGACACGCCGGGCTTGCGCCGCCAAAGCCAAACCCCCTATAATGCGCGCTCACTGCTGCGGGGTGGAGCAGTCTGGCAGCTCGTCGGGCTCATAACCCGAAGGTCGCAGGTTCAAATCCTGCCCCCGCTACCAGTTTCTGGCGATGGTTTCCGAAAGGATCCTTCGCTCAGGCTTTTTCCCCAGGATTGGCCAACAGGCCGATCCCGGGGAAGCCGGAACCTGGATGTACCGGAAAAGGGCCTCACGGCCCTTTTTTGTTTTTGAAATTCGACAGACGCGAACGAGGCGCGGGACCGACGAATGACCGGAAAGGCGACCGAAATCAGCGAACTGCTTGCGCCCACCGTCGAAGGACTGGGCCTTGAACTGCTGGGCGTGGAATTCGCGCCGACCGGCAACAGCGCCCTGCTGCGACTGTACATCGACGCCCCGGGCCGCCACGTTGCCATCGAGGACTGCGAGGCGGTCAGCCGCGAGATTTCCGCGGTGCTCGACGTCGAGGATCCGATCACCTCGCAGTACACGCTCGAAGTGTCCTCGCCAGGCATCGACCGTCCGCTGTTCACCCCGGCCCAGTTCGCCCGCTTCACCGGCGAGCAGGCCAAGCTGAACCTTCGGCTGCCGGTCGAGGGCCGTCGCCGGTTCCAGGCGCGCATCGAGCGCGTGGAAGGCGAGACGATCGTGCTGTCCTTCGACGGCCGCGAGATGGCGGTCGCGCACGAAAACATCGAAAAGGCGCGCCTGGTCCCCGACCTGGTCGCCCTGGGCCTGGCGGCCCAGCCCAAACCCACCGGTCCGCGCGGCAAGCGCAAGGCCGGTAATGAATCCGATAACCCCTGAGGCGTCCGACGCCTTTCACGGAGCTGGAAGAGATGAGCAAGGAACTGTTGCTGGTGATGGAAGCGGTGGCCAACGAGAAGGGCGTGCCGCGCGCCGTGATCATCGAGGCCATGGAGGCCGCGCTGGCTTCGGCCGCGAAGAAGCGCTACCACGAGCAGGACGTCGCCATGCGTGTCGCCATCAACCCGGCCGACGGCAGTTACGAGACCTTCCGTCGCTGGGAAGTCGTGGCCGACGACGTGGTCATGGAATCGCCCGACCGCCAGATCCGCCTGATGGACGCTGTCGATGAGAAGGAAGGCGCCGAAGTCGGCGACTTCGTCGAGGAGCAGGTCGAGAACGCCGAATTCGGCCGCATCGCCGCCCAGGCCGCCAAGCAGGTGATCGTGCAGCGCGTTCGCGAAGCCGAGCGCGCCCAGGTGGTCGACGCCTGGAAGGATCGCGTCGGCGAACTGATCAACGGCATCGTCAAGCGCGTCGAGCGCGGCAATGTCTACGTGGACCTGGGGGGCAATGCCGAAGCCCTGATCCCGAAGGACAAGGCCATCCCGCGCGACGTCCTGCGCCCGGGCGACCGCGTGCGCGGCTACCTGCTGGACGTGCGCTCCGAGGCCCGCGGCCCGCAGCTGTTCATCAGCCGCACCGCGCCTGAGTTCATGATCGAGCTGTTCAAGCTCGAGGTGCCGGAAGTCGGCCAGGGCCTGGTCGAGATCAAGGCTGCCGCCCGTGACCCGGGCGACCGCGCCAAGATCGCCGTGCTCGCGCACGACCACCGCACCGACCCGATCGGCGCCTGCATCGGCATGCGCGGTTCGCGCGTGCAGGCCGTGAGCAACGAGCTCAACGGCGAGCGCATCGACATCGTGCTGTGGTCGGACAACCCGGCCCAGTTCGTCATCAACGCCATGGCGCCGGCCGAAGTGCAGTCGATCATCGTCGACGAGGAAAAGCGCTCGATGGACCTGGCCGTGGCCGAGGACAAGCTGGCCCAGGCCATCGGCAAGGGTGGCCAGAACGTGCGCCTGGCCAGCCGCCTGACCGGCTGGCAGCTCAACGTCATGACCCAGGACCAGGTGACCGCCAAGTCCGAATCCGAGCAGGCGGCCGCGCGCCAGCTGTTCATGGACAAGCTGGAGGTCGACGAGGAAATCGCCGGCATCCTGGTCACCGAGGGCTTCAGCACGGTCGAGGAAATCGCCTACGTGCCGGCCGCCGAGCTGCTGGCGGTGGAAGGTTTCGACGAGGACATCGTCGAGGAACTGCGGGCCCGCGCCCGCGACGCCCTGCTCACCGAGGCCCTGCTGGTCGAAGAGGACATCGAGGAGCACAAGCCGGCCGACGACCTGCTGTCGCTCGAGGGCATGGACGAGGCCACGGCCTACGCCCTGGCCGCGCGCGGCGTTGTCAGCCGCGACGACCTGGCCGAGCTGGCCACGGACGAGATCACCGACATCGAGGACATGGACGAGGAACGTGCCGGCAAGCTGATCATGGCTGCCCGTGCGCACTGGTTCGAATAAGACCGCTGCATCCCGCTAGCCCCGAGAGTCACCATTGCGCGCCCCGCGCGCAGGAAACGAAGGAATCGCCACCACATGTCTGAAGTCACCGTTGGTTCACTGGCCAAAGTGCTGGGAATGCCCGTCGAGAAGCTGCTCGAGCAGCTGGCCGGCGCAGGCATGTCCTTCAGCGGGCCGGATCAGGTGGTCAGCAGCACCGAGAAGATGAAGCTGCTTGGCTTCCTGCGCCGCACGCACGGCAAGGACGACAAGCCGGCCGAAGGCGCCGCGCCGCGCAAGATCACGCTGCAGCGACGCAAGCAGGAAGAGCTGACCGTCAGCGCCGGCAAGTCCAAGTCCACCGTCACCGTCGAGGTCCGCCAGAAGCGCACCTACGTCAAGCGCGACGAGGTGGACGCGGCCCCGGTGACCGACGAGCGCACCGACGCCCTGCGCAAGCTCGAGGAATCCAAGGCCCGCAACGAGGCCGAGCTGGCCGCGATCGCCGAAGCCGACCGCAAGCGCCAGATGGAGCGCGAGGCCGACGAGGCCGCGCGCCGCAACGAGGAAGCCGCGCGCGCCGCGGCCGCCGAGGAAGAGGCCAGGGCCCCGGCGCCCAGCGAAGAGCCGGCCGCCCCGGCCGAGCCCGAGGTCGCCCCGCTGGCGCCCGGCGCCATCGTCATCCACGAGCGCAAGCCGCGCCCGAAGCCGGCCGCGCCGCCGCCGCCGAGCCCCAAGGCCGCCGCGCCCGCGGGCAAGGCCGCCGGCAAGCACAAGGCCGTGCGCGGTTCGCATGCGATGGTCGACAACGAAGGCGACGGTGGCCAGGCCACGCGTTTCGCCGCCGGCCAGCTGCACCTGTCCGAATCCGAGCGCGCCCGCCGCGGCGCCGCCGGCAACCGCAAGAAGTCCCGCGTTCGCGGCGCCGAGCCGTCCCGCAGCGGCGGCGGCCAGCACGGCTTCTCCCGTCCGACCGCGCCGATCGTGCGCGAGGTCTTCATCGGCGATTCGATCGCCGTGACCGACCTGGCCCAGAAGCTGGCCATGAAGGGCGGTGAAGTCGTGCGCGCGCTGTTCAAGATGGGCGTGATGGCCACCATCAACCAGGTGCTCGACCACGACACCGCGGTGCTGGTGGTCGAGGAACTGGGCCACCGCGCCAGCAAGTCCGAGGAAGACAACGCCGAGACCACGCTGGTCGCGGCGCTGCAGGAAGAAGTGCAGGGCGAGAAGAAGTCGCGTCCGCCGGTGGTCACCATCATGGGCCACGTCGACCACGGCAAGACCTCGCTGCTCGATTACATCCGCCGCACCAAGGTGGCCACCGGTGAAGCCGGCGGCATCACCCAGCACATCGGCGCCTACCACGTGGAAACCGACAAGGGCGTCATCAGCTTCCTCGACACCCCGGGCCACTCGGCGTTCACCTCGATGCGCGCCCGCGGCGCCAAGCTCACCGACATCGTCGTGCTGGTCGTGGCCGCCGACGACGGCGTGATGCCGCAGACCGTCGAGGCCGTGCAGCATGCCCGCGCCGCCAACGTGCCGCTGCTGATCGCGGTCAACAAGATCGACAAGCCCGAAGCCAACCCGGACAACGTGAAGCAGGGCCTGGTCAAGCTCGAGGTCGTGCCCGAGGAATGGGGCGGCGACGTGCAGTTCGTCAACGTCTCGGCCAAGACCGGCGAAGGCGTGGACGCGCTGCTCGAGGCGATCTCGCTGCAGGCCGAGGTGATGGAACTGCAGGCCGTTTACGACGCCCGCGCCACCGGCGTGGTCATCGAATCGGCGCTGGACAAGGGCCGCGGCCCGGTCGCGACCGTGCTGGTGCAGCAGGGCACCCTGAAGAAGGGCGACTACCTGGTCTGCGGCACGCATTACGGCCGCGTCCGTGCGCTGTTCGACGAGGCCGGCAAGCAGGTCGCTTCCGCCGAGCCGTCCATCCCGGTGCAGGTGCTGGGCCTGTCGGGCGTGCCCGATGCCGGCGACGACTTCGTGGTCGTGGCCGACGAGCGCCTGGCCAAGGAAGTGGCGCAGGAACGCGACGCCAAGCGCCGTGAATCGCGCCTGGTCGCCGCCGCCGGCAGCCGCATGGAAGACATCATGGCCCAGATGGGCCAGGACAAGGACCAGGCCACCCTGAACCTGCTGGTGAAG
>CAXAYM010000012.1:0-16622 GCA_963973175.1 uncultured Arenimonas sp. | reverse complement strand
GAGCCGCATCAGCTTGGTGACGTCGCGTACCACCACCAGCCACTGCGAGCCGGAATAGGGGATCAGGCGCAGGCTGATGCGCACCATCGGGTCGACCGGGCTGGCCAGGTCGGTCAGCGGTTCGTCGGTTTCCCCGGCCGCCAGCCAGGCCTGGACGCGTGGCTGGCCCAGGAAGGTGTCGGCCAGGGGCTGGCCCAGGGCCTGGGGGTAGCGCAGGCCCAGCAGGTGGCGGGCGGTCTTGTTGAACCAGACCAGGCGGCCGTCGCGGCGGCCGATCACCAGGGCGCCGTCCGGCATGGCGGTGGCGGCCTGGCGGTAGGCGCGCAGCAGCTGCACCAGGCGGCGGCCGCGGCGGCGGTTTTCGGTCTGGCGGCGGTGGATCAGGGTTTCCAGCGCGGCCCACAGGCCCTGGCCATCAACCGTCTGCAGCTGTTTGCGCCAGTCCAGGAAGCGCAGCACCCGGTACAGGCGCCAGTAGGCCCGCGCGGCCACGACCGCGGTGGCCAGGCCCAGTGCCCACCAGGGCTCGCCCAGCCACAGGCCCAGCCCGACCGCCACGGCGTAAAAAAGCAGCAGCCGGATCAGGGACTGGCGCCAGGCCAGCCGCAGCAGGATCGATACGCTCATTCGGGGGCCCGACCTCAGCCGGTCGCCGCGGAGAAGCGGTAGCCGGCGCCGCGTACGGTCTGGACCATGCTGTCCAGGCCGAAGGGTTCGAGCGCCTTGCGCAGGCGCCGGATGTGCACGTCGACGGTGCGTTCCTCCACGTAGACGTTGCCGCCCCAGACATGGTCGAGCAGCTGGGTGCGGGTGTAGACACGCTCGGCGTGGGTCATGAAGAAGTGCAGCAGGCGGTATTCGGTGGGGCCCACGTGCAGGGGCTGGTCGCCGGCGAAGACCCGGTGGGCGGCGCCGTCGATGCGCAGGCCGCCGACTGCCACGGAACCGTCATCTTCGTCGTCGCGGGCGCGGCGCATGACCGCGCGGATGCGGGCCAGCAGTTCGCGCGCCGAGAAGGGTTTGACCACGTAGTCGTCCACGCCCGATTCCAGTCCCGACACCCGGTCGTTTTCCTCGCCGCGGGCGGTGAGCATGATGATCGGCACGTCGCGGGTCAGCTCGTCCTTGCGCCAGCGCCGGGCCAGGTCCAGGCCCGAGGTGCCGGGCAGCATCCAGTCGAGCAGGATCAGGTCGGGCACCTTCTCGGAAATGGCCACCTGGGCTTCCCGGGCGTCGCCGGCGTGGGCGGGTTCGTAATCGGCCTTGCGCAGGGCGTAGGCCACCATCTCGCGGATGGCGGGTTCGTCGTCGACGATGAGGATGCGTTTCTGCACTGGCGTACCGTGTCATCGGGTGGGGTCGGGTGCAAGTAGATAAAACTTTTGTGACCTCCCCGTGACACCCCTGCCAGGCCCGGCTGCCAGGGCCTAGCGCCGGTCCGGACGCTGCTCCTCCGCGCGGATGCCCTGGCGGCGCATTTCCAGCACCACCGGGGTGATCGCGGCCATGCGCGCCTCGATCCGGGCGCGCTGGTAATAACTCAGGTCCTCGCGCTGCTTGAGGCGCTCGAGCTGGTTGAGCGCATCCACCGCCCGGCCATTGAGGAAGGCGGCTTCGGCGTAGGCCTCGCTGGCCCGGATCTCGTCGCCGGCCAGTTCGCTGGCACGGGCGAAATTGCGCTGGAACAGCGGGTCGTCGCCGGCTGTCGGCAGCAGCGGGCGCAGCACGTCCTGGGCACGGCGCCCGGCGTCGGCGGTGGCCCGTTCGCCCAGGACCTCGGCGTAGGCCAGGCGCACGGCGCGGCTCTCCGGATGCCGCTTGAGCAGGGTTTCGAAACGTTCGGTGGCCTCGGCGGGCTGGCGGTAGAGCGCGGCGGTTTCGGCCCGGGCCAGTTCCAGCCACAGGTCGCCCGGGTGCTTCTCGAGCAGCGCATCGAGGGTGGCGGCGGCGTCGCGCGGGCGGCCGGCCCGCTGCTGGGCCAGGGCCAGGCCGTACCTCAGGGCGTCGTCGTCCTTGCCGCCGGGGGCCTTGGCCAGGGCCTCGTATTCGAGCAGGGACTGGCGCGGACTGCCGGCGCTGAGCACGCGCAGACGCTCGCGCGCCCAGGGGAAGATCTGGTCCCGATCCAGGGCGGCCGTCCCCGCGGCCGCGAGGCTCAGCTCGCCCGGCAGCAGCAGCGAGCCGCGGGAGGGGGCGGGCGCGGTGCCGGCCAGCGAGACGGTTTCCATCCGGTTGGCGCGTTGGCGCGTCTCGCTGATGCGGGTGGTGGTGACGGGGTGCGTACGCAGGTATTCGGGGACCTGGTAACCGCCAGAGTTGCCGCGGGTCGCGCGCTGCATGCGCTCGAAGAAATCGGCCATGCCATTAGGGTCGTAACCGGCGCGGGCCAGGGTCTGGATGCCGATGCGGTCGGCTTCGGACTCGTTCGAGCGGGTGTAATCAATCTGGCGCTGCTGGATCAGGGCCATCGCGCCGGCCACCGCGGCCATCGAGGCATTGCCGCTGGAGTTGTCGCGGCCGCCGCTGTCGCCCACGGCCTGGGCGGCGGCGATGGCGCCGAGCATGGCCAGCAGGATGGGCACCTGGTCCTTGCTGGCGCGTTCATAGGCGCGCAGCACATGGCGCTGGGTGACGTGGGCGATTTCGTGGGCCATCACGCCAGCCACTTCCGCCTCGGTTTCGGCGGTGAGCACCAGGCCGGCATTGAGGCCGATGTAGCCACCCAGCGTCGCGAAGGCGTTGATCTGCCGGTCGCGCATCATGAAGAAGGTGTATTCGTTCCGCGGCACGTCGCTGGCGGCCGCCAGGCGGTAGCCCATCGACTGCAGCCAGTCATCCACCAGCGGGTCTTCGACCAGCAGGTTCAGGCGGCGCAGCTCGTAGCGCAGGTAGGCGCCGTATTCGGCCTCGGTGGCCGGGTCGATCATCTCCGCGGCCGAGGAGCCGATGTCCGGCAGCGTGGTGTCCTGGGCACGGGCGCCACAGGCCAGGGTGATGGCCAGGCTGAGGGCGGCGGTGGCGAGGATGCGCAAGGCGGACTCCGGTCGGGGGTGGCCGAAGCATAGCGGGTGCGCGATGCGGCGCGGGTGAACCCCCGGTTAATCCCGCCGGGCCGCGTCGCAGCGTTTCAATCCGTGGCTGGAAATGCGCCGCCCGGGGCCCCAAACTGCGCAACGAACAACCGGAGAGCCCCGTGTCCAAGGTCCTGATGTACACCACCGCGGTCTGCCCCTACTGCGTGGCGGCCAAGAATTTCCTGAAATCGCGCGGCGCGGAGTGGGAAGAAGTGCGCGTCGACCTCGACCTGGAGCAGCGGCGGCAGATGATGGCGCGCACCCAGCGCACCTCGGTGCCGCAGATCTTCGTCGGCGAGACCCACGTGGGTGGCTACGACGAGCTGGTGGCGCTCGACCGCGCGGGTGGCCTCAAGCCGCTGCTCGAGGGCCAGGCATGAGCGCCGGCAAGGACAAGGACGGTGGCGACCGCGTCGCCGAGTTCAGCGCCTTCCGCAAGCGGATGAACGAACGCATCCTGGCGGAGGACAACCAGGTCGTGCGCCGCTTCTTCGCGCTCGACACCCAGACCTACCGCGCCGGCGCCCTGGACGTGAAGACCAAGGAGCTGATGGGCCTGACGGCCTCGATGGTGCTGCGCTGCGACGATTGCATCGCCTACCACGTGGCGCAGTGCAAGCAGGCTGGCGTCAGCCGGGACGAGCTTTTCGAGGCGTTCAGCGTCTCGCTGGTCGTGGGTGGCTCGATCGTGATCCCGCACCTGCGCCGGGCGGTGGATTTCCTCGACCAGCTCGAAAACGGCGAGGCTTCCGGTGCCGCGGAGCCGCCCGGTCACGGCCACTGAGGCGCCTGCGACCAAGGTCCAATCGAACGGCGACCCTGCGTTTGAGGCATAATATTGCGCCTTCGGCAGCCGCTCGGCTGCCCTAACTCATTGCCCAAGAAGAATTTTATGACCCAGACGATTGCGGTGATCCGTGGCGACGGCATTGGCCCGGAGATCATGGACGCCACCCTCAAGGTGCTCGACGCCCTCGACCTGGGCCTGTCCTACGACTTCGTCGAGGCCGGCCTGGTCGCCTACGAAAAGCAGGGTGAACTGCTGCCCGCCGCGACCATGGACGCCATCCGCAAGCACCGCGTCGCGCTCAAGAGTCCGCTGACCACGCCGGTCGGCGAAGGCTTTTCGTCGATCAACGTCGAGCTGCGCAAGCGCTTCGACCTGTACGCCAACGTGCGCCCGGCGATCAGCTTCCCGAACACCAAGTCGCGCTACGAGAACATCGACCTGATCACGGTGCGCGAGAACACCGAGGGCGCCTACATCGGCGAGGGCCAGAACCTCACCGCCGATGGCGAGACCGCGACCCTCACGCAGAAGATCACCCGCCGCGGCTCCGAGCGCATCGTGCGCTACGCCTTCGACCTGGCGCGCCGGATCGGCCGCAAGAAGGTGACGGTGGTGCACAAGGCCAACATCCTCAAGTCGACCTCGGGCCTGTTCCTCAAGGTCGCGCGCCAGGTGGCCACCGAGTACCCGGACATCCAGTGCAACGACATGATCGTGGACAACACCTGCATGCAGCTGGTGATGCGCCCCGAGCAGTTCGACGTGATCGTCACCACCAACCTGTTCGGCGACATCATTTCCGACCTGTGTGCCGGCCTGGTGGGCGGCCTGGGCCTGGCCCCGGGTGCGAACATTGGCACCGAGGCGGCGATCTTCGAGGCCGTGCACGGTTCGGCGCCCGACATCGCTGGCAAGGGCATCGCCAACCCGGTGGCGCTGCTGCTGGGCGCCGCCCAGATGCTCGACCACCTGGGCCACAACGATGCCGCCCGTCGCCTGCGCCAGGCCATCGTCGACACCATGACCGCCAAGGACAACCTGACGCCGGACCTGGGCGGCAGCGGTACCACGATGAGCTTCGCCGAGGCGATCGCGAAGCGCGCCGCGGCCTGAGTGCCCTTATCGCGGCCTGGGCTCGCCCCGGGCCGCCGGCGGCACGTAGATCGCGACCGCGACGGCATTCTTGCGCGCGGTCGGGATGCCCACCCCGACCCCGACGCCGCCGTGGCGGCCGTAATTGCCGGCACCGACCGACACGCCCACCGGCGGGCGCGACTGGCCCACGCCGACGATGATCAGGCCGTTGGCGCCCAGCGCCGCCGCTTCGCTGCGCAGACGGTCGATGACCGCGCGTTCCTGGCCCGGCGTGCCAAAACCGATGCCGCTTGAAACTTCCAGCTGGGCGACATCCACGGAGCCGGGCGGCGCCGCCTGGTAGATGCGGACCAACGCCGGATCGACCGGCGCGCGGGCGGGGCCCAGCATCATCCGCTGGGTGCTGGCGCAGCCGGCGATCAGCAGAACCGCCAGCAAGGCAAGCGTGATCCTGGTCATCGGGAACCTCCTAGTTGCAATGCTGCGACTCGCAGGGAATGCCATCGCCGTCGCCATCCATTTTTGTATCCGGGCAATTGCGGAGGAAGTAGGTGGCTTCGGCGCAGGACTTCATTTGCGCGCAGTGCATGCGGCCGTCGCACTGGAATTGCTCGGGTTCCTTCGTCGCGACCACCGGCAGCGCCACCGCCGCCGACCTGGGTGCGGTCGGATCGGCGCCGCGCCAGGCGATCATGGCCCAGAGGCCAGCGATGAGCAGGACTAGGCCGAACGAGGCCACGGAGACGAAGCTTCGGCGCGGTGTTGCGGTGGCAACCTGCCTCGCGTCCGGACGACGATTCTGAGCCGCCCGGAAAATGCGCACCGCACGGTCGCGGCCCTCCTTGTCCTTCTCGATCTCAAAGGAGAGGAGCTCGCCGGGAATCGGGCGAATGTCGCTGCCGGGAAACGCGGAAATGTGTACGAACACCTCGGCGTCGCTACCGGCCGGCAGGATGAATCCGAAGCCCCGGTCGTCATTCCAGCGGGTGAGGGTGCCGTGTCGCCGCATGCTCGTTTCCAGATGGCTCGAATCGTGCCCGTCCTTACCCTATGTCAGCGGGCGAACGATGCCAAGGCGCGCACCCGTTCGAGGTGGGCCGGCAGCGGCATCCGCAGCTCGGCCAGGGCCAGGGCTTCGCGGGCCTTGGCGCGCGCGGCGGTGGTGAGTTCCTCGTTGCCCAGCGAGGCCAGTGTCTGCAGGGCCTTCATCAGCCGACAGCAGACTTCCAGCGATCCCGCCCCATCCCGGGCGATCGCGGTGAACGCGTCCTCGACCAGGTCGGAAAGGGCGAGTTCGGGCACCTGCACCAGGGGGCAGTCCGGGCTGTCGCCATCGGGCAGGGTGCGCAGCCACTGCACGAAGATCCTCACCAGCCGTCCGGTCACGTCGATGGCGGTGCCGGGATCGTTCACCGCCGGGGACAGGGCACGGCCGGCAATCTCCGACAGGACCACCAGGCCGAAGCGCGGATCGCCGTCGAACTCGCGGCTTTGCGCGATCCGGAACGCGCAGCGCAGCGCCTTCGCAAGCTGCCCCGGCAGTTCGTCGCCGGCGCCGGCCACCCTGAGCAGGGGCCGGCCCGGGACCATGAAGGCGCCGGGCAGGGCCGCGACCTCCAGCACCAGCTGGTTCTCGCTGGCGCACTGCTGCAGCGCCTGCATGTCGATCGCACAGACGAACCCGACCTCATCCGCTTCGATCGGCAACGCACCCGGCGGCAGCCCGGTTGCGGGGATCCCCCCGCGCAGCGGCGAGCGCCGATAGCGTTTGATGGCCGCCGTGACGGCTTCCTCGGCACGTTCGTTGGTGTTGCCCTGGCGCCCCAGCCGTGCGATGCGGTCCACCCAGCGCACGAAGGTCAGGATCACCAGGGCGAACACCAGCGCGGTTTCGATGAACAGCACGAAGCGCCCGACGGTGTCGAAGCTGCTGTTCTCCACCGCCACCAGCCCGACCACGCCGAAGATGAAGGCGCCGACGAAGATCGAGTAGGCGTTCTGCGAGGTGTCGTCCGCCAGCACCAGCGGGAAGGAGCGGGGCGAGGAATTGTTGCTGGCCGAGGCATAGGCCGAGACCATCGCGCCGGCGGCGAAGATGGCGATCACCAGCATGCTCGAGGCCATGATCGAGAGCAGCGACTCGATCGAACCGGCCGAAATTTCCGGCGGGTCCTCCATCAGCCACCTGGCGTCGAGCAGCCAGGCCAGGCCGATGCCCATCACCGACAGCGCGCAGGCGGCCAGCGGCTTGGCCCAGAGCCGCTGGCGCAGGTCCAGCAGAAGCGTGCGCAGGCGGGAGAGCAGCTTGCCCGCCATCACCGGGCGTCCGGGCCAGGCATGCCGGCGGTCAGTCGCGCGACTGCAGTTTGGCCAGCAGGCGCAGGATCTCCAGGTAGAGCCAGACCAGGGTGACGGTCAGTCCGAAGGCGCCGTACCACTCCATGTACTTGGGCGCGCCCGCTTCGACCCCGGACTCGATGAAGTCGAAATCGAGCACGAGGTTGAGCGCGGCGATGATCACCACGAACACGCTGAAGGCAATGCCCATGGCGCTGGACTCATGGATGAAGCCCATGCCTTCGAAGCCGAACAGGCGCATGCCGATATTGATCAGGTAGAGCAGGGCGATGCCGCCGGTGGCCGCCACCACGCCCAGCTTGAAGTTTTCGGTGGCCTTGATCAGGCCGGACTTGTAGGCCATCAGGAGGGCCGCCAGCACGCCCAGGGTCAGCATGACCGCCTGCATCACGATGCCGGGGAACCTCGCCTCGAAGAAAGCCGAGATGCCGCCCAGGAACAGCCCTTCGAGCAGCGCGTACATCGGCGCGGTGACTGGCGACCAGGTCTTCTTGAAGACGGTGGCGAGGGCAACAATGAAACCGCCGACGCCGCCCACCAGCATCCAGGGCATCATCGCGCCCGGGTTGGCGGGGTCGAACAGGTTCCAGGTGTAGGCGGCGGTGGCCACGCACATCAGCAGCAGGAAACCGGTCTTGTTGACCGTGCCGTTGAGCGTCATCACCTGGCTGGCGTCGCGGGAGACGACCTGGCCGCTGCCGACGTCGAGGAAGGTGTTCTGGTTCAGGGCGGGATTGCCGCTGCGCATGTCGCCGTCTCCGGTGGGTGATGCCGAATGCTAGCCTGCTGCGCCGGCGGCTGGCCAGCCGCCGGCGGGCGGGGGATGCGGACCCAGCGAGGCCAGTAAAGGGCGCGCTCGCCCTCGGGCGTGAGCAGGTCCCCGAATCGGAAGCTGTTGGCCACGTAGGTCACGGCCAATTCGCCGGGTGCCAGGCCGGCCAGGCCGGGGTGGGCCTTGCCGGCGTAGACGAAGGGGTTCGCGGCCGTCGACTCCGGCGGACGATAGACCAGCGCAGGGGGCGACCATGGCCCGGTGAGCGCCGACGCGGTGCGCACGCCGATGTGGGTGTCGCCGAACCCATAGCTGGCCACGTGCACGTAGTGGCCCGTGCGCCCGTCGCGGTGAATCGAGGCTTCGGCGCCGGCGTCGTCGATCACCCAGGCCGGCGTCGCGCCCCCAAGGGTGGATTGTCGGACCCAGCCGAGGGCCCCGCCCAGCCACCACTCCGGATCGGCGTCTTCGCCTCGCTCGAGCGTCTCGGCGCAGTAGCGCACCAGGGCCCCGGCGTGCCGGCCCGATTGCCTGATCGCCAGCGCCACGGCGTGCGGGCCATCGATCACGACGGCCAGCGCCGGCACCGCGTCGAAGGGGGCAGCCGCCAGGTCGACCACCCGCGGCTGCCATCGCGACGGCGGCGCATCCGGATCCTCGATGATCGCGATCGCGTGGCCGCGCGTGGCAAAACCCAGTCCGGCGCCCGGCGTCGCTTGCATCCGGAAGAGGAACACGACCAGCGGACCGCCGGGGCGACGGAAGCCGCCTCCGGGCCAGAACCACTGCCCGTCACCGGCCGGAAAGACGTCGCCGGGTCCGCCGTCCGCGGCCAGGCCCCAGGCGAACTCCATGTGCGCGTGGCGCGGATCGGAGCCCGACTGCACGGCGAGCGTATTGCGCACCATGCGCGCGGCCAGCCGGCCGGAGCTCCCTTCGGGGGAGACGAAACTGTCGCCGAACAGCCAGGCCCTGCGCCCGTCGCCAAGGTCGATCGACAGGGCCGCGTCGCCGCCGAGCCACCGTGGCTCCTGGTGGAACAGCGCCTCGGCCTCGGGCCAGGGGCGCGCCGGGCTCGCGGCGCATCCGGCCAGTGCCACCGCCAGGGCGGCCGCGACCAGCCAGCGCCCGCCGGCGCCGGCGCTCATCCCGGATCCGCCCGCCGGCGCCAGAAGTGGTCGAGCACCACCACGTTGCCCCGGCCGGGCCGGCTGGCGCCCGCCAGCGCCCCGTGCACGTAGTCGGTGGCGCTGGCGCATGCCTCGCGAAGCGGCAGGCCACGGCAGAGGTTGGCGGCAATGGCCGAGGCCAGGGTGCAGCCGGTTCCGTGGCCTTCGAGGTCCAGCCGCGGATGCTCGAACTCCAGCAGTGCATCGCCGTCGTCGAAGCGGTCGACCATGGCGCCGGTTCCCGGCAGGTGGCCGCCCTTGAGCAGGACGGCGTCAGCACCCAGGGCCAGCAGCTCGACCAGGGCCGCTTCGGCGGCTTCGTCGTCGGGCACGGGGTGGCCGAGCAGCAGTTCGGCTTCGGGGATGTTCGGGGTCAGCACCGTGGCCAGCGGGAGCAGGCGCCTGCGCAGGGCATCGAGGGCGGCGTCCTCCAGCAGCTTCGCCCCGGACGTGGCCACCATCACCGGGTCGAGTACCACCGCGGCGGGCCGGTACGCTTCGAGCGCGGCGGCGACCGTGTTGATGATGCGGGCGTTGGCCAGCATGCCCAGTTTGACCGCGCCGATCTGGAAATCGGCGAAGCAGGCATCTATCTGTTCGCGCAGGAACCGCGCCGGCGGCACGTGGACGGCGGTTACGCCGCGCGTGTTCTGGGCGGTGAGCGCGGCGAGCGCGCTCAGGCCATGGACGCCATGGGCGGCAAAGGTCTTGAGGTCGGCCTGGATTCCCGCGCCGCCGCCGGAATCGGAGCCGGCGATGGTCAGTGCACAAACGGGGCGGTGGGTGCTCATGGGGGCATGGTCGCGGCAAGGCCGCGGCGCGTCCAGTGTCGCCTCAGCTCCGCCGCCGCCACAGGCCGTAAGCCAGGCCGGTGCCGCCGGTCAGCGCGGCGGGCAGGTAGAGTGCCGCATAGCCGGCCTGCGCGAACACGAAGGCACCGGCGACACCGCCGGCCAGGAAGGCGCTGATGATCACCAGGCACAGCCACAGCCGGCGACGCGCCAGCGGCAGGCCGCGCAGCGCGTGGCCGAGCATGATGCCCAGGTCGGTGAACATGCCGCTGACGTGCGAGGTCCGCACCACCGCGCCGCTGTAGGTGGTGGCCATCGCGTTCTGCAGCCCGATGGCGCCGGCGGCCAGCAGCGGGCCGGCGAACAGTCCGCGCTGGAACAGCGGCACCGAAACGGCCAGCAGCAAGGCCTCGATCGTCAGCGCGACGCCGTATCGGCGTCCCAAACGCAGCACGCTGTCCTGGATCAGCAGGCCACTCAGGGCGGCGCCGGCGACGAAGGCCAGCACCATGCCGGCCAGCTGCAGCGAGGCCGCGAGGTTCCCGCCGGCGAGCGCCGCGCCCAGCAGCGTGGTGGTGCCGGTGAGGTGGGTGATGGCCTGGTGCTCGAAGCCCAGGTAGCCCACCACGTTGACCATGCCGGCGACGAAGGCCAGGGCGGCGGCGCCGACCCAGACCCACGTCGCCAGCCGTTCCGCCATGGCGCTAGAGCACTTCGGACGCGTAGTCGGCCAGGCGCGAGCGCTCGCCGCGGCGCAGGGTGATGTGCGCGCTGTGGTTCCAGTTCTTGAACCGGTCCACGGCGTAGGTCAGGCCCGAGGTGGTTTCGGTGAGGTAGGGCGTATCGATCTGCTCGACGTTGCCCATGCAGATGATCTTGGTGCCCGGGCCGGCGCGCGTGATCAGTGTCTTCATCTGCTTGGGCGTGAGGTTCTGCGCCTCGTCGACGATCACCCAGCGGTTGAGGAAGGTGCGGCCGCGCATGAAGTTCATCGAGCGGATCTTGATGCGGCTGGCCAGCAGTTCGTTGGTGGCGCCGCGGCCCCAGCTGCCGTGGTCCTCGGTGTGGGTCAGCACTTCGAGGTTGTCGGTCAGTGCGCCCATCCAGGGCGTCATCTTTTCCTCTTCGGTGCCCGGCAGGAAGCCGATGTCCTCGCCGACGCTGACGGTGGCGCGGGTCATGATGATCTCGCGGTAGCGCTGCACGTCCATGGTCTGCGTCAGGCCCGCGGCCAGGGCCAGCAGGGTCTTACCGGTGCCGGCGGTGCCGAGCAGGGTGACGAAGTCGATCTCCGGGTCCATCAGTGCGTTGAAGGCGAAGTTCTGCTCGCGGTTGCGCGCATTGATGCCCCAGACCTGGTGCTGCGGGTTGCGGAAATCGTCGACGATCTGCAGCACGGCCTTGTCGTCGTCCAGGCGGGCGACCTTCATTTCGACTTCATCGTCGCCGGGCATGTACAGGAACTGGTTCGGGTACCAGCCGTCGTCGTCCTTGCGCGCGACTTCGTAGAAGGTGCGGCCGCGGTCGGTCCAGCTGCGCAGGCTGCCTTCGTGCAGCTCCCAGAAATCCTCCGGGAGTTCCGTGGCGCCGGTGAAGAGCAGGTTGAAGTCGTCGATCGCGCGGTCGTTTTCGTAATCCTCGGCCTTGACCCCGCAGATCGAGGCCTTGATGCGCAGGTTGATGTCCTTGGACACCAGCACCACCGGCACGCCGGGGTTGTCCTCGATCAGCTGCAGGATCGAACCGAGGATCTGGTTGTCCGGCAGCACGGTGCCGAAGCGCTTGCCGACCTCGACCGGCTTGAGCTGGAACCGCAGGCAGCCGATCGCTTCGGCCGAGCGCAGCTGCAGCCCCTGCGGGCGCACCAGCTTCACCCCGTCCTCGATGCTGTCGCTACCGTGGGCGACGATGATCTCGTTGAGGAAGCGGCTGACCTGGCGGGCGTTGCGGCTGGCTTCCGAGTGGCCCTTCTTGCCGTTGTCGAGTTCCTCCAGAACCATCATCGGGATGAAGACGTCGTGCTCTTCGAACTTGAACAGCGCGGTGGGGTCGTGCATCAGCACGTTGGTGTCCAGGACGTAGATTCGCTTCGATCGGGTCATGGGCTTCTCGGGCTAGGGGCGCGCGCCCCGGAAAGGACAGCGCCGCCGAGGCTCGCGGGGCGAGTCGGCGGCGGGGATGTTCGAAAGGAGGGTCACTTTGCCTTGGCGGCCTGCTGGTGCTGCCTGAGCGACTCGTACACGGCTTCGGCGTGGCCGGCCACCTTCACCTTGCGCCACTCGTCGGCCACGCGGCCGGTCGGGTCGAGCAGGAAGGTGCTGCGTTCGATGCCGAGCACCTTGCGGCCGTACATGTTCTTCTCTTTGATGACGTCGAAGGCCTGGCACAGGGCTTCGTCGGCGTCGGAAACCAGGTCGAAGCGGAAACCCTGCTTCTCGCAGAAATTGGCGTGCGACTTCACCGAATCACGCGAGACGCCGAGCACTTCGGCGCCGGCGCGGCGGAATTTCGTCAGCAGGTCGTTGAAATCATTGCCCTCGGTGGTGCAGCCGGGCGTGGAATCCTTGGGGTAGAAGTACAGCACCAGCCATTTGCCGCGGTAATCGGAAAGTTTAGCGGTGGTGCCACTGCCCAGGGTGAGCGGGAGGTCGGGGATCTTGTCGCCTTTTCCGGTCATCGCATCCTCAGAATTTCATCGGGTCCATGATGGCGTCGAGGTTGAGGTGGTCGCAGAACTCCAGGAAATCATCGCGAAGCGCGGCGATGTGCATGTTCGCCGGGATGCCGATCGTGACCTGGGCCGAGAACATGTCGGCGCCGGTCTGCATCGCCCGGTATCGCGAACTGTGGAGGTTTTCGACGGTGATGCCCTGGCGGTCGAAGAAGTCCGCGAGCTGGAACAGGATGCCGGGCTTGTCGGCCGCCACCACCTCGACGATGTAGGGCAGCAGGTTCGACTGCGGGGCCTTGGGGCCGGTCCGGTACCACACCAGCTTGTAGCCGTCCTCGCGTTCGAGCCGGCCGAGCATGGCCTCGAGCTTGGCCACGGCGTCCCAGGAGCCCACGGCCAGCGCCGTGACCGAGACATCGCGGCCGACGGTGGTGAGGCGGGCATCGACCAGGTTGCAGCCGCTGTCGGAGATCCGGCGGCTGACCGACAACAGCGGCGACTGCGGATGCGTGGTGTACGCGCTGATCAGCAGGTGGTTCTCGTTGGCGGTCGGGCGTGCGGCAGGGTCGGTCAAAGCGAAGGTCCAAGGGGGCGCGGCGGGGGGCGCGCCTGGCGGTCCCGGCCAGCATACTTGCCGCCGCTTTGAGCCCGCAAGTAAGATCGCAGGCAGTCCCTGCAAGGCATTCATTTTGCAACTTTCCGGCAGCATCACCGCGCTGGCGACGCCGTTCTCGGCCGCCGGCGAACCCGATTTCGACGCCTGGTCGCGACTGATCGACCGCCAGCTGGAAGCCGGCACCGCCGGCATCGTCGTCGCCGGCTCCACCGGCGAGGCCGCCGCCCTCACCGACGCCGAATACATGGCGCTGCTCAAGGCCGCCGTGCAGCAGGTCGGCGGGCGCATCCCGGTCCTGGCCGGCACCGGCCTGTCGAACACGGCCAAGACCATCGCCCAGACCCGCATCGCCCGCGACGGCGGCGCCGACGTGGCCCTGGTGGTCACGCCGCCCTACGTGCGGCCGACGCCCGAGGGCCTGGTGGCCCATTACCGCGCGGTCGCCGACCAGGGCGGGCTGCCGGTGGTGCTGTACAACGTGCCCGGCCGCACCGGCTGCGACATGTCGCCGGACGTGGTGGCGCAGCTGCGCGGGCATCCGGACATCATCGGCCTGAAGGAAGCCCGCGGCGACCAGGAGCGCTGGCAGGCGCTCTATCCGCTGGGTGGCGAGGGCTTTTCCCTGCTCAGCGGCGACGACCCGACCTTCGTGCGCGCGATGCTCGGTGGCGCCGCCGGCGTCATTTCGGTGGCCTCGAACGTGGTGCCGCGGGCGTTCGCCCGGCTTTGCCAGCTGGCGCGGGCAGGGAAGGCCGACGAGGCCCGGGCGCTCGATGCGCGCCTGGCGGCACTCAACGACTTCCTTGGCGTCGAGCCCAACCCGATCCCGGTCAAGGCCATCCTGGCGCGCCAGGGCATCGGCCAGGGCCTGCGCCTGCCGCTGCTGCCGCTTTCGCGGGCCCACGCCGAGGCCATGGCCGCGCTCTGCGAGCAGATCGAATCCGAACTGAAGTAACCTAGCCGACTTGAATCCCGCGCGTGCGCCCCCGGCGCGCCGCCCCCCAGGAGAACCCCATGACCGCCACCCTTTCCTTCCGCCCGCTGATGGTCGCCACCCTGGCCGTGGCAGTGCTCGCCTCCAGCGGCTGCAGCTGGATCCGCAGCAAGTGGGGCAACGAGGCCGAATACCAGGCCAGCCGGCAGAACCAGCCGCTGGAAGTGCCGCCGGGCCTGGACATGCCGTCCACGGCCGGCGCCATCAACATCCCCGCCGCCAGCCCCACCGCCGGCGTGGCGGCGGTGCCGCAGGGCGTGCCTTCGGCCCAGGCCGCTGATCCGGCGATCGCCGGCATCGAAGCCTTCACCCTGGACGACTCGGTGGCCAGCAGCTGGCGCCGCATCGGCATCGCGCTCGGCAAGATCGACGGCGTCACCGTCGGCGAGCGGGCGCAGCTGCTCAACAGCTACGAGGTCAGCTACAAGGGCGTGACGGTCCTGCTGCGGGCCGAGGCGGCCGGCGAGCAGACCCGCGTCGTGGCCCTGGGTCCCGATGGCCAGCCGGTGCGCAGCGGCGTCGCGACCGAACTGCTGGCCGTGCTCAAGGCCCGCCTTGGCTGATCCTGCGAGCCATCGCGTTGGCCGGAAACAAGAAGGGCGCCTCGAGGGCGCCCTTCTTGTTTCCGGCCGGCCCGGGGGCCTCAGCGCTTGAGTTCGTCGAGCTTGCCGGTCTTGCCGTCCCAGTCGGCGGCGTCGGGCAGCGGGTCCTTGCGGGTGGTGATCACCGGCCAGTCCCGGGACAGCTCGGCGTTGAGTGCGATGAAGCCTTCCTGGCCCGCCGGCACGTCGTCTTCCGGATAGATGGCCTTGGCCGGGCATTCGGGTTCGCACAGGGTGCAGTCGATGCACTCCTCGGGGTCGATCACCAGGAAGTTCGGGCCCTCGTGGAAACAATCCACCGGGCAGACCTCGACGCAGTCGGTGTACTTGCAGCGGATGCAGTTCTCGGTGACGACGAAGGGCATGGAGATTCCCGGTTCTGGCGAGTCTGGCCCGCCATTGTAGCGGGCGGGGCCCGGAACGAAGAAGGCCCGGCATGGCCGGGCCTTCGGAATGGGTGGCGCTCCCTAGGGGACTCGAACCCCTGTTCCAGCCTTGAGAGGGCCGTGTCCTAGGCCACTAGACGAAGGGAGCGCGGATGGCGAAGCAGTGAAGCGGGCGCTAGTATAGCGGGCTTGACCGCCCGCGGGAAGCCACACGGCCCCGGGATCCCGCCCCGCCGCGCAAGGAATCCGCGCCGCTCCCAGCCCATGACGGACACCGCCATTCCCAGCCTGAACACGCCCCAGGTCGTCCCGCGCGCCGAACACGGCATTTCCCGCAAGGACATCAGTCCCAACGCGCTGCGCGTGCTTTACCGCCTGCGCGACGGCGGTTTCCAGGGTTACCTGGTCGGCGGCGCCGTGCGCGACCTGCTCGCCGGCGGCCATCCGAAGGACTTCGACGTCGCCACCGACGCGACGCCCGAGCAGGTCAAGCAGCTGTTCCGTAACTGCCGGCTGATCGGCCGCCGCTTCCGGCTGGCGCACGTGGTCTTCGGGCGCGAGATCATCGAGGTCGCGACCTTCCGCGCCAACAGCTCCAACGACACCGACGACCGCGAAACCGACGATGGCGGTCGCCTGGTGCGCGACAACGTCTACGGCACGATCGAGGACGACGCGGTGCGTCGCGACTTCACCGCGAACGCGCTGTATTACACCGTCGAGGATTTTTCGGTGCGCGACTACGTCGGTGGTTACGCCGACGTGCGCGACCGCGTGCTGCGCCTGATCGGCGACCCGGTCGAACGCTACCGCGAGGACCCGGTGCGCATGCTGCGCGCGGCGCGGCTGTCGGCGAAGCTGGGCTTTTCGATCGCACCCGAGGCGGCCGAACCGATCCCGGGGCTGGCGGACCTGCTGTCCTCGGCGCCGCCGGCGCGACTGTTCGACGAGTGCCTCAAGATGTTCCTGGCCGGACACGCTGAAAAGAGCTTCCTGACGCTCGAACAGCTCGGCCTGCTGCCGGCCCTGTTCCCGGAAACCGCCAAGGCCCTGGCCACCAACCGCAGCGGCGCGCTGCGTTCGATGGTGCTGCAGGCCCTGCGCAGCACGGACGCCCGCATCGCCGAAGACAAGCCGGTGACGCCGGCCTTCCTGTTCGCCGCGCTTCTCTGGCCGGCTTATTGCCGCGAGCTGGCCGTGCTGCAGAAGCAGGGCGTCGACAGCAGCGTCGCCCAGCAGCGGGCCGCCGACCGCGTCACCCTGCACCAGGCCCAGCGCATCGCGCTGCCGCGCCGGTTCTCGCT
>CAXAYM010000011.1:0-17559 GCA_963973175.1 uncultured Arenimonas sp. | reverse complement strand
TGGCCCTGATGTGCGTGAACACCGTGCGCACGTTCCGCCTGGCCAAGGGCCGGGTCGAATCGCCGGTGCTGCCGCCCGCCGCCCAGTCGCACGCCTGAGGAACCGACATGAGCCACGAAAAGATCGAAACCAATGTCGGCTGGATGGCGATCCTGATCGCGATCGTCATCAGCTTCGGCGGGCTGGCGGAAATCGTGCCGCTGATGTATCAGGCCGAAACCGTCAAGCCGCTGCCGGGCGTCAAGCCCTACCCGGCCCTGGAACTGGCGGGCCGCGACATCTACGTGCGCGAAGGCTGCTACAACTGCCATTCGCAGATGATCCGCACCCTGCGCCACGAAACCGAACGCTACGGCCACTATTCCCTGGCAGGTGAATCGGTCTACGACCGTCCCTTCCAGTGGGGCAGCAAGCGCACCGGTCCGGACCTTGCGCGCGTCGGCGGCCGCTATTCCGACGACTGGCACCGCGTGCACCTGATGAACCCGCGCGACGTGGTGCCGGTGTCCAACATGCCGGGTTACCCCTTCCTGGCCGAAACCGCGGTCGATCCCGGCGTGGTGACTCGCAACATGCGTGCCCTGCAGCGCCTGGGCGACCCGTACACCGACGAGGACATCGCCGGTGCCGCCGCCGCGGTCGCCGGGAAATCCGAGATGGACGCGCTGATCGCCTACCTCCAGGGCCTCGGCAAGCACGCGCCGGTGAACTGACATGATCGCCGGCATCTCCACCGTCCTGCTGCTCATCCTGTTCCTGGTCGGCGTCGCCTGGGCCTACAGCCGCAAGCGCAAACCCGAGTTCGACGCCGCCGCCCGACTGCCCCTGGAAGAAGACCAGAGCGAGAACACCCCATGACTACCGGCTGGTCCCTCTACGTAATCATCCTCGTCGTCCTCAACATCGCCGGCTGCGCCTGGCTGCTGTGGTGGACCTCCAAACGCCGCGGCGACGAGGCCCGAAACAACTCCGAGACCACCGGCCACGTCTGGGACGGCGACCTCACCGAGTACAACAAGCCGCTGCCGCGCTGGTGGATTATCCTGTTCTGGCTGACCATCGCCTACTCGGTGGGCTACCTGGCCTGGTACCCGGGCATGGGCAACCTCGCCGGCACCGCCGGCTGGACCTCGGCGAAGGAACACGACGCCGACAAGGCCGAGGCCGACGCCCGCCTTGCGGAAGCTTTTGGTCGCTTCGACGGCATGCCGGTGGATGAAGTCGCGAAACACGAGGAGGCCGTCGCCTTCGGCGCCCGCCTGTTCCAGAACCACTGCGCCCAGTGCCATGGTTCCGACGCCCGCGGCGCCAAGGGTTTCCCCAACCTCACCGACGGCGACTGGCTCTGGGGCGGCAGCCCGGAACAGATCCTGGCCACGATCGTCAATGGCCGCCAGGCGGCGATGCCGGCGCTGGGCGCCGCGATCGGCGGCGACGTCGGCGTCACCGAAGTGGCGGCCTACGTACAGAGCCTGTCGGGCATCAAGGCCGACCCGGCCCTGGCCGAAGCCGGCAAGGCGAAGTACGCGGGCGTTTGCGCGGCCTGCCACGGCGCCGAGGGCAAGGGCAACCCGATCCTGGGCGCGCCCAACCTCACCGACGACACCTGGCTGTACGGCAGCGACTTCGCGACCATCAGCGAAGGCATCCGCAACGGCCGCAACGGCATGATGCCGGCGCACGGCCCGATCATCGGCGAGACCCGCAGCCGCCTCGTGGGCGCCTATGTCTGGACGATCTCGCACGGCAAGGACGCGGAGCCCCCCGAGGCCCCATGAACCCTCCCACCGACCGTTTTGACCATCCGCCCCGACCGCTGGCCCAGCGGCTCGGGGCGATCCTTTGGCCCAGCTTCTTCGCCGCCGGCGTGGCGACGATGGTGTTCTTCGCCTTCGTCGACCCTCTGCTTCTGCGGGACATGACCTTCCCCGAGGTCGAGATCAGCCGCGGCCTGGGTTACACGATCGGCTTCTTCATGTTCTGGGCCTGCACCGCGGCCAGCAGCCTGTTCACCTGGATCCTGCTGCGGCCCGCCAGCCGCTTCAACAAGCCGCTGGCAAAGGATTGAGGCATGGCCCGCAAGATCCCCAGTGAGCTGGTCGACGAGGTATCGCTCTATGTCGCCGAGAAAAAGGTCTATCCGCGCGAGCAGGATGGCCTGACCCAGCGCCTGCGCAAGGCCGCGGTGGTCTGGCTGCTGGGCATGTACTACGGCTTCGCCTGGCTGCAGTGGGACGACCGCCAGGCGGTGCTGTGGGACCTGCCGGCGCGCAAGTTCTACGTGTTCGGCCTGGTGTTCTGGCCGCAGGACTTCCTCTACCTGGCCCTGCTGCTGATCATGGCGGGCCTGTCGCTGTTCTTCTTCACCGCCGTGGCCGGCCGCCTGTGGTGCGGCTATGCCTGTCCGCAGACGGTGTGGACCGAAGTCTTCATCTGGATGGAGCGCTGGACCGAGGGCGACCGCAACAAGCGCATGAAGCTCGACGCCGGCCCCTGGAACCGCGAGAAAATCCTGCGCAAGGGCTCGAAACATTTCCTGTGGCTGGTGTTCGCGCTCTGGACCGGCTTCACCTTCGTCGGCTACTTCACGCCGATCCGCGACCTGGCCGCGCGCCTGTCGCCCTTCGAATGGGGCGGCTGGGAGATCTTCTGGGTGCTGTTCTATTCCCTGGCCACCTGGGGCAACGCCGGCGTGCTGCGCGAGCAGGTCTGCAAATACATGTGCCCCTACGCGCGTTTCCAGGGCGCGATGTTCGACCGCAACACCCTGATCATCGCCTACGACCCGCTGCGCGGCGAACCGCGCGGGCCGCGCAAGAAAGGCAAGCTGGCCAGCGTGCTCGAACGCGCCCGCGGCCTGCTGCCGCTCGACGTCGCCACCAGCGCCGTCGTGCACGCCTCCCAGCACCGCAGCGCCGCCGACCTGCAGGCCGGCGCCCGCGCCACCACCGGCCTGGTGGTGGACCAGCAGCACGGCCTGCCGCCGCCGCCCGAGGTCAATTCCCCCGAGGACCTGGGCGACTGCATCGACTGCACGATCTGCGTGCAGGTCTGCCCCACCGGCATCGACATCCGCAATGGCCTGCAGTACGAGTGCATCGCCTGCGGCGCCTGCGTGGACGCCTGCGACATGGTGATGGACAAGATGGGTTACCCGCGCGGCCTGGTGCGCTACACCTCGCAGAACGCCGTCGAAGGCAAACACGTGCGCCTGCTGCGCCCGCGCGTATTGATCTACGGCGGCCTGCTGGTGGCGCTGGCGATCGGCTTCGCGGTCGGCATCGCCCAGCGCAGTCCGCTGATCGTGGACGTGCTGCGCGACCGCAACGCGCTCTATCGCACGGCCGCCGACGGCAGCATCGAGAACGCCTACACCGTGCGCATCGTCAACAAGGACGTTTCGCCGCGTGAATTCACCATCCGCATCGAAGGCCCCGAGGGCATCAGCCTGGTCGAATCGGGCGCGGTGCACCGGGCGGCAGCCGAGGAAGTGCTGACGGTGCCGATCACGCTGCGCGCGGACCCCGGCGTCGCCAAGGGACGCGTCGACCTGGACCTGGTGGTCGAATCCGACGCCGAGGGCGTCAGCGAAACCGAGGAGACCCGTTTCTTCGGGCCGTTCTGATGAACACTGGAAAACGATCGTTCTTCTCCCGCAACCCGGTGCTGTGGCTGGTGCTCGCCATCCCGGCCCTGACCATCGTCGCCGGCGTCTGGACCCTGGTCGTGGCCTCGGGCAACAGCGCGGTGGATGCCGACCCGGACCCGGTCCGGCGCACGGCCCAGGTACAGACCGCGTCGATCGAAGCCGATGCGGAGGCGCTGCGACGCAAGCTGTCGGCCACCCTCGTGATCGAAGACGACACGGCCCTGCTGCGACTCGACCAGGCCACCGGTCCCCGGGCGCCGGTGCTGCAGCTGGTGCATCCACTGGAGTCCTCCTTCGACCGCCAGTTGGGCCTTCTGCCCGATCCGCGCGGCTGGCGCACCGACGGTGAGGTCGCCGCGACACACGTCTGGCAGCTGCGCCTGGTCGCCGACGACGGCAGCTGGCGACTGGTGGGCCGCTACCATCCCGGCGACACCGAGGTCGCGCTGGCGCCCGCCCTCGCGGCGCCGTGAACGCGCCGGCAACGTCGGGCTGCTTCCACTGCGGGGAGCCCCTTCCGTCCGATCCCGTGCGTGTCCGGCTTGACGGCGCCGAGCGCGCGGTCTGCTGCACCGGTTGCGGCGCCGCCGCCAGCTGGATCCGCGACGCCGGCCTGGGCGACTACTACCGCCTGCGCGACTCCGCCGGCGCCCGCGTTGACCTCGCGCCTACCGACTACAGCGCCTGGGACCGCGCCGACGTGCAGGCCGGGCACGCCATCGACACGCCCGAAGGCCGCGAGATCACCGTCGTCTGCGAAGGCATGCACTGCGCCGCCTGCGCCTGGCTGATCGACCACGCCCTGCGCCGCGAACCGGGGGTCAGCGACGCCGGCGCCAATGCCGTCACCGGCCGCGTGCGCATCGCCTGGGATCCCCGGCGAACGCCGCTGTCGCGGGTGCTGGCGCGCCTGGCCGCACTGGGCTACCGCCCGCACCTTGCCCAGGGCGAAGCCGCCGAACGCGAGCGCCGCCGCGAGCGTAACCGCATGATCGCCCGCCTCGGCGTCGCCGCGTTGGGCACCACCCAGGCCATGATGTTCGCCGAAGCGCTGTACCTGGACACCGCCAACGAGATGGCACCGGCCACGCGCGATTTTTTCCGCTGGATCACCTTCCTGGTGTCGACGCCGGTGGTGTTCTTCTCCGGCTGGCCCTTCCTGTCAGGCATGGCCACCGAGCTGCGCGAACGCCGGCCGGGCATGGACACGCTGGTGGCGACCTCGGTCCTGCTGGCCTATTTCGCCAGCCTGGTGGAAACCCTGCGCGGAGGCGCCCACGTCTGGTTCGACGCGGCCGTGATGTTCGTGCTGTTCCTGCTGGCGGCGCGATTCCTCGAGCGCATGGCGCGCCGGCAGGCCAGAGCGCGCCTGGACACGCTGGCGCGCGCGCAGCCGGCCCTGGCCTGGCGTGAGGTCGCCGGCGGGCGTGAACAGATCCCGGTCACGGCGCTCCGGGCCGGCGACGTGGTCCAGGTCGGCGCCGGCGACACCGTGCCGGCCGACGGCGAGCTGATCGACGAGGCCGCGGCGCTCGACGAATCCCTGCTCACCGGTGAGTCCACCGCAGTCGCCAAGCGGGCGGGCGACGCACTTTACGCCGGCAGTGCCTGTCGCGAGGCGCCGCTGCGCCTGCGCGTCACCCGCACCGGCGCCGACACCCGGCTCTCTCAGCTGGTGCGGGCGGTGGACCGGGCGCAGTCGACGCGGCCACGCGTGGCGCGTTTTGCCGACGCCGTGGCGCAGCGCTTCGTGGTGTCGTTGTTCGTCGCCGCTGCCGTCGTGTTCGCGATCTGGTGGCAGCTGCAGCCCGGGCGCGCCTTCGAAATCGCCCTGGCCGTGCTGGTGGTCAGCTGCCCCTGCGCGCTGTCGCTGGCGGTGCCCACCGCCCTGGCCACGGCGCACGGAACGCTGGCGAGATGGGGCGTGCTGGCGCTGGGCGCCGATTCGCTGGAGAGCCTGGCGAAAGCCGACGTCGTCGTGCTCGACAAGACCGGCACCCTGACCCTGGGCCAGCCGCGCCTTCACCATGCGCAGGCCATTGAAGGCGACATCGGCCACTGGCAGCGCATCGCCGCCGCGCTCGAAGCCAATGCCGGCCACCCGCTGGCCCTGGCCTTCGCGATGAACGACGTGCCCACCGCGACGGCGGTGCGCACCCTGCCCGGCCACGGCGTGCAGGGCGACGTCGACGGGCGCAGCTTCCGCCTGGGCCGCGCCGAGTTCGCCGCCGGCCGGACGGACGACGGCGCGCTTTGGCTGGGCGACGGCAGCACCGCCTTTGCCCGCTTCGAAACCCGCGATCCGGTGCGCCCCGACGCCGGCGAAGCCGTGGCCTGCCTGCGTGCCCTGGGCCTGCCGCCGCATTTGCTCAGCGGCGACGGCGACGCCAGCGTCGCCACCGTTGCCGGCAGCCTGGGCGTCGGGGATTTCGCCTCGCGGCAGTCCCCGGAAGACAAGCTGGCCGCGGTGCGCGCGCTGCAGGCGCAGGGCCGGCGCGTACTGGCCGTGGGCGACGGCATCAACGACGCGCCGGTGCTTGCCGGCGCCGACGTTTCGGTGGCGATGGCGGGCGGCGCGCCGCTGGCCCATCGTTCGGCCGACCTGGTGCTCGCGGGCGCGTCATTGATGCGCCTGCCGCAGGCGGTGCAGCTCGCCCGGCGCACGCGCCGGATCATCCGGCAGAACCTGGGCTGGGCCCTGGCCTACAATGTCGTGGCGCTGCCGCTGGCTGCGCTGGGGCTGATCGGCCCCGGACTGGCCGCGCTGGGCATGGCCGCCTCCTCGCTGGTCGTCACCGCAAACGCCCTGCGCCTGGGCGCAGCAAAGGGATAAGCACTTGAACATCCTGCTCGCCCTGATCCCGGTTTCGCTGCTGCTGCTTGGCGCGGCGATCTGGTTTTTCCTGTGGGCGGTCAAGCGCGGCCAGTTCGACGATCTCGACACCCCGGCCCTGGACATGCTCCGCGAAGACGACCGTCCGGCGCCGGCCCCCGAAGCACGCGCCAAGCGCGAACCCCGCGACGCCGACTGATGCCGGTCGACCTGCTGGTGCTGGGCGCGGCCTTGCTGACCGGCCTGCTGGGCGGCGTGCACTGCATCGCGATGTGCGGCGGCATCGCCACCGGCCTGGCGGCAACGTCGCCACGACCTGGCCTGGGCATCGCGTTCGCGCTCAATACCGGTCGCGTCCTGGGTTATACGATCGCCGGCGCTTTGGTCGGTGCCTTCGGCGGCGGCCTGCTGCTGCTCGCACGCTCCGAGGCGCTGGCCACCGGCCTGCGCATGGCCATGGGCGGCGTGTTGATCCTGGTGGCGGTGCGGCTGCTCTGGCCGCGCAAGCTGGGCTTCCTCTCGCGCGGCGGTGCCTGGTTCTGGAAGATGCTGCGGCCGCTGCAATCGAAGCTGCCGGCTCGCGGCCCCTGGCGGCCCTGGGCCCAGGGCCTGCTCTGGGGCTGGCTGCCTTGCGGACTCTCAAGCACGGTGCTGGTCGCCGCATGGCTGGAAGCCAGCGCCCTGCATGGCGCCCTGGTGATGGCCAGCTTCGGCATCGGCACGATGGCGACCATGGTGCCCGTCACCTGGAGCGGCGCCCGCCTGGGCCAGTTGCTGGCAAAGCGGGCCTGGCGCTATGGCGCCGCCGCGCTGGTGGCGCTGGCCGGCATCGTCACGATGGCGGGCCCCTGGCTGGCCGGCCAGCCGGCGATCCACTCTGTGCTCGAAGCCCTGGGCTGCCGTTCGATCTGAATGCGAAAGCGTCCGCCCGAGCTTGATGGACTCGCCGCGAGCACGCTGCAGCTGCCGCCCGGTGATTGGGTGACGGTGCTCGACTGTCTCTGCGACCGGTTCCCGGCGGTGTCGCGCGCGGACTGGCGGGACCGCATGGCGCGCGGACGCGTGCTCGACGACGCGGGACACAGCCTCGATCCGGAAACGCCGTTCCGGGTCGGGATGGAAGTCCACTACTACCGGGAAGTCGCCGACGAACCGCGAATCCCGTTCGCGGAATCGGTGCTGCACGCCGACGAACACCTGCTTGTCGCCGACAAGCCCCACTTCCTGCCGGTGACGCCCGCCGGCGTCCACGTCCATGAAACTTTGCTGGGCCGGCTGGTCCGCCGCACCGGCATTCCGGACCTGGTGCCCTTGCATCGCATTGATCGCGAAACCGCCGGGCTGGTGCTGTTCTCGACCAACCCGCAAACCCGCGCACGCTACCAGGCACTTTTCCGCGAGCGGCGCATCCGGAAGCACTACGAGGCGATCGCGTCGGCACTGCCTGGAATTGAATTCCCGCATCTGCGAACGAGCCGCATCGTCGCCGGCGAGCCCTTCTTCCGGATGCAGGAAACCGATGGGCCGGCGAACAGCGAAACCCGGATCGACGTGCTCGAGCGCCGGGGTGTGCTCTGGCGCTATGCGCTGGCTCCGGTCACCGGCCGCAAGCACCAGCTGCGGGTGCACATGGCGGCGCTGGGCGCGCCCATCGCCAATGACCCGCTGTATCCGTCGGTCAGGCACCGCGGGCCGGGTGACTACGGGGCTCCGCTGCAGCTGCTGGCGACGTCGCTATCGTTCACCGACCCACTCAGTGGTGTCTCGCGCAGCTTCTCCAGCCAGTTCCGGCTTGGCGGCTGAAAGAGGCGGGGCGACGAAACGCGCCCCGCCCTGGAACTCAGCAGCCGAGTGCATCACCGATCGCGTCGGCGGCCGCGCGCAGTTCGGCGGCGCTGGCCGCGTCGATCCGACGGCTGCGCTCCAGCGCGTTCACCTGGTTCTGGAATGCGCGCAGCGAGCCACAGGCCGTGGCCGTGTCGCCGGCGTCGATCGCGGCAAGGACGCTGGCCAGCTTGCTGTCGAGCGCCCTGCCGTTTCCCGTGCGCAGCCGGCCATCGTCGACCAGGTCCTGCACCACGTCGCTGGCATCCTCGACGAGTTCAGCCGGCGTGGGTTCGTCCGGCTCGACCAGGAAGTTGACGAAGGTCGTGCCGGCAGCGGTACGGAAGATGGCGAAGCTGTCGTCCGTCACCAGCGGATCGGTGGGAATAGCCTCGCCGGACAGCATGAGCGGCAGTCCCGGGCCGTCGTGGAAGTCCAGGAAGTCCACCTCGGCACTGTTGATCGCCAGGCCGTCGACATTGCCCGCCAGGGCGTTCCCGAAGAAGAAGGCTTGGTCCGAATTGGTGTCGACGATGTTGTCGAAAGTCTGCACGGTGCCCGTGCCGACTTCGGCATCCACGCCAACCGCCGGGATGGTGACCCGCAGGGCGACGAGACCGCCGTGGTAGACGCCGTAGTCGGGATTGGGATCGCTGTCCGCGGCGGTGGTCTCCACCGTGTAGCTGACCGTGACTTCCTGTCCCGCGACGAACAGCACGGACTGGGGGCCAGAAGAGTTGGTGACGACACCCTGGTAGGAAACAGTGACCTGCTCCGCGAACGCGGGAGCCGCGAAAGCGCTGGCCAAGGCCAGGGCGAGAAGCGGAATGCGACGAGCCATGCGAACCTCCTGTTGGACGGGTGGAGGATCACCGGGACATCCGACCCTCCGCCTTTCCGCCAACGCCGGAAGCCCCACCGGCCGGCCAGGCCGGCCTAGCGCTGGTTCCGCACCCTTGCCGCCGCCGGGGCCGGCGCATGCACCAGCGCATCGAGTCGCGCCCGGTCGAGGATCTTCAGCTGGCGACCGCGCACGGCGATCACGCCCTCGTCCTGGAGCTTGGTGAGGGTGCGGCTGACGGTCTCGATGACCAAACCGAGGTAACTGGCGATGTCCTCGCGGCTCATCGGCAGGGTGAAGACGTCGTGCGGCTGGCCCAGCAGTTTGTAGCGCTCGGACAGGCCGTGCAGGAACAGCGCCACGCGCTCGTGCGCCTGGCGCCGCCCCAGCATCTCCAGGTGCGACTGGTCGCGGTTGATGCCCTGCCCGATGATGCGCAGCAACTGGTGCTGCAGCCCGGGCACTTGCCGGCACACCGTCTCGAGCTGGCCCATCGGGATCTCGCAGACGCTGGCCGGCGACAAGGCTTCGGCTTCGCAGGCATGTTTGCCGGTGCCCATCGCGTCCAGGCCCATCAGCTCGCCGGGCAGGTGGAAACCCACCACCTGCTGTTCGCCTTCGGCATCGATCGCCACGGTCTTGAACGCACCCTCGCGGGCCACGTACAGGGAACCCAGCGCCTGCCCGGAGCGGAACAGCGTGTCGCCCTTCGCCAGCGGGCGGCGGGTGCGCACGATTTCGTCGAGCTGCTCGAGGTCGCGCCCGCCGATGCCGGCGGGCAGGCAAAGCACGTGCAGCGAACACTGCGCGCAGCTTCGCCGCAGCCGGTCGAGGTCGAGTACTTCGGCCGTCATGTCAGTCCCTCGCCGGCTCCGCCGCGGCGTCTTCTGCCGTCCAGCGCTTGAGCCAGGCATTGACGGTGTCATGCCAGAGCACGCTGTTGTGCGGCTTGAGGATCCAGTGGTTCTCGTCGGGGAAATACAGCAGCTGGCTGGGCACGCCCTGGCGCTGGGCGGCCGAGAACGCGGCCAGGCCCTGCTCCACCAGCACGCGGTAGTCGAGCTGGCCATGGATCACCAGCATCGGGGTCTTCCACTTGTCGACGTGCCTGATCGGGTTGAACTGCTCGTAGGCTTCGGGCTGCTGCACCGGCGTGCCGCCGTTCTCCCACTCGGTGAACCACAGTTCCTCGGTGTTGAAGCCCATGATGCGGGTATCGAACACGCCGGCGTGGTTGACCAGGCAGTCGAAGCCATCCGGCCAGTTGCCGGCGATCCAGGCCACCATGTAGCCACCGTAGCTGCCGCCCAGCGCGCAGGCGCGTTCGCCGTCGAGGAAGGAATATTTCTGCTGCGCTGCGGCCCAGCCCTTCTGCAGGTCCTCCAGCGGCTTGCCGCCCCAGTCGCCGCTGATCGAGTCGGTGAAGGCCTGGCCGTATCCCACCGAGCCGTGGAAATCGATCATCACCACCGCGAAGCCGGCGCCGGCATAGGTCTGCGGATTCCAGCGGTAGTGGAAATTGTTGCCGAAGCTGCCCTGCGGGCCGCCGTGGATCAGGAAGGCCACCGGGTATTGTTTGCCCTCCTCGAAGCCGGCGGGCTTGACCACGTAGCCGTGCACGGTTTCGTCGTTCCAGCCTTCGAAGCTGAACTGCTCGTAGGCGCCGAAATCGATGTCCGCCAGCACTTCGGCGTTGTTGTTGGTCACCTGCCGCGCCTGGCTGCCGTCGGCATTGGCCACGAAGGCCTGGGCCGGGGAGTCCAGGTCCTCGAAGGTATAGGCCAGGGTGTCGCCGACCAGGTCGTAGCCGCCGACGGTGCCCCCGCCGATGATCTTCCTCGCCTCGCCGCTGGCGATGTCGATCCGGTACAGCGCGTAGGTGCCGACGTCGGACGTCGTGGTGTAGATCGACTTGCCGTCCGCCGACAGCGTGATGTTGCTGGCCGAGCGATCCCAGTCCGGCGCGATCTCGCGAACCTTGCCGCTGGCCATGTCCATCGCCATGAGGGCCAGGCGGTCGGCCTCGAAGCCCGGGTGCTTCATGGCGCGGTAATAGAGGGTCTTGCCGTCGGCGGAGAACACCGGGCCGCCGTCGAGGGCGGCGTTCGCTTCGGTGAGGTTCTTCGGTGCGCCGCTGCCGGTGGCGCGCGCCTGGTAGAGGTCGAAATCGGTGGACCAGGCCTCCTCGCGGCCGACGGCCTTGGCGGCGAAGACCAGCGACTCGCCGTCGGGTGCCCAGGTGTAGTCCTCCTTGCCGCCGAACGGCTTGGCGGGAACATCGCCTTCGATGCCCGCGCTCACGCGCGCCGGCTCGGCGCCAGCCTTGCCTTCATCATTGAAGCGGGCGACGAAGAGCTGGTTGCGGCGCCCGTCCTTCCACGTGTCCCAATGGCGGACGAAGAGCCCCTCGTAGAGCACGCCGCTGGCCTTCGCGGCCGCCTGGGCATTGAGCTTTTCCTTCGTGCAGGCGAGGCTGCCGCAATCGGTGAAGACCTCGAAGCTCAGCGCGACCGCCTTGCCGTCGGGCGAAAGTTTGAAGGTGCCGACCGGCAGCGGATAGTCGCTGACCTGCATCGGGGTGTCCGAGCCGATGTCCTGTTTCCACAGCTGCGACGAACCCGACTTCGAGGACAGGAAATAAACGCTTCGACCGTCCGGCGCGAAGGCCGCGCTGCTGGCGCCGAAACCCTCGGGCGTGAAGCGCACCGGCGGCGCCGCGTCGCGCGCGCGCAGGTCCTCGATCCACAGTCCGGTGCTGGCCTTGTTGGCCTCGAAGTCCACTTCCCGCACGGTCACCAGCAGGTGCCGGGCATCCGGCGACAGCGTCGGCGCGGACACCCGTTCCAGCGTGACCAGGTCGCGGGCGTCGAAGGGTTTGGCGGCGAGCGCAGCCGGGGCCAGCATGGCCGGGGCCAACAGCACGGTGAGCAGGGAACGCAGGGCCATGGGGTGATCCTCTGGGAGCCAGCGGCCATGGTAGGCAGCCCGTGCCGCGGAAGCAAAGCCAGCGTAGCCGCGCGACCCTATACTCATCCGTCCCCGAACGGAGCCCGAACGTGAACCCGACCTCCCTGCCTGCCCGCGACGACTTCCTGGGCCACCCCAAGGGCCTCTACGTCTGTTTCTTCACCGAGATGTGGGAACGATTCTCGTTCTACGGCATGAAGGCGCTGCTCCTGCTCTACCTGCTCAAGTACCACCTGTTCACGGATGATCTTGGGCTCGACCTACTGGGCGCCTATGGCGGCCTGGTGTACGCGGTGCCGGTGATCGGCGGCCTGCTGGCCGACCGTTACCTGGGCATGCGCAAGGCGGTGGTCTTCGGCGCGGTATTGCTGGTGCTGGGCCACCTGGGCATGGCCTTCGAGGGTGAGCAGGCCCGACTGGTGGACGGCGTGGTCGTCCGCGACGAGGGCGCGCTGCAGGTGTTCTACCTGTCCCTGGCCCTGATCATCATGGGCGTGGGATTCCTCAAGCCCAACATCTCCACCATCGTCGGCCGGCTCTATCCGTCCAACGACCCGCGACTGGATTCTGGCTTCACGGTGTTCTACGCGGGCATCAACGTCGGTGCGATGTTCGCCAGCCTGGTCTGCGCTTTCCTGGGCGAAACCTATGGCTGGAAATATGGTTTCGGCGCCGCCGGCATCGGCATGGTCGCTGGCCTCGTGGTCTTCCTTTGGGGCCAGAAGTACCTGATGGGCCAGGCGGAACCCAACGACCCGGCGAAACTCCGCCAGCGGGTCGGACCCTTCAGCCGCGAGATCTGGATCTACCTGGGCAGCCTTGCCGGCGTCGCCCTGGTCTGGCAGCTGATCCAGCGGACCTGGACGGTGCACGGCGCGATGCACCTGATCGCGATCGCCTTCCTGGCCTGGTTCATCTGGTTCCTGGTCAAACACTGCAGCCGCCGGGAGCGCCAGCAGATGCTGGCGCTGGTGTTCCTGATCATCGGCGTGCTGGTGTTTTTCACCCTCTACGAGCAGACCTACGGCTCCTGGGTGACCTTCACCGACCGCATGCTCACCAAGGACTTGTTCGGCGCCCTGCCGATCGGCTACCAGGCGACCGTGCCCTGGGCCATTTTCGCCCTGGGCCTGAGTCCGGTGCTGATGGTATTGGCGCTCAAGGCCAGCGACCGGGGACGGGATGGGGTCGCCAAGGCCATGGTCGGGCTGCTGGCACTGGGCATCGGCGTGGCCATCGTGCACGACGTGGTGATGGTGCAGCAGACCGCGGGTTCACTGACCTTTTTGGGCGCCTTCTTCATCGTGGTGTTGTCCCCGGTATTCGCCTGGCTCTGGCCCTGGCTGGACCGTCGCGGCCTGAATCCGTCCAAGCCGCTGAAGATGGGCATCGGCCTGGTCGCGGCCGGCCTGGCCTTCGTGCCGCTGATGCTGGCCGCTGAATCGGCCTCGGGTGGCGTGATGGCCAGCGTCTGGTGGCTGGTGCTGGCCTACTTCGTACTGGAGATCGGCGAGATGTGCCTGTCCCCGATTGGCCTGTCGGCCGTGACCCAGCTTTCCGTGGCCCGCGTCGTGGGCCTGATGATGGGCGCCTTCTGGCTGGCCACGGCGTATTCGGAAGTGCTGGCTGCCCAGTTCGGCAAACTCGCCTCGCTGGACCTGCCTGCCGACGGCAGCATCGACATGGCGGTCGCCGGGTCGAAATACGGCGGCCTGTTCGAACTGATGCTCTGGGTAGGTGTCGGCACTGGCCTCGTGTTCGCCATCGCCAGCCCGCTGGTCAAGCGCTGGATGCACGGGGTGAAGTAGGCAGCGCCGGCATCGCGGCAAAAAAACGGCACCCTCGCGGGCGCCGTTTTCGTATCAACCACGGGTTGCCGGGCTCAGTTGGCGGCGACCTCGGCCTTGTCGCCGATGTGCCGGTTGAAGAACTCCAGCATCTGCGTATACAGGTTTACGCGGTTTTCGACGTCATAGAAGCCGTGCATTTCACCCGACTGGATGATCATGCCCTCGGGCTTGTTGCCGGCACGCTCCAGGGCCTCGAACATGACCTCCGTGTTCTCGGGCGGGCAGCGCGGATCACGGGCGCCGGCCGCGAGGAAAACCGGGATGTCGATCTTGGACGCGTAGGTCACCGGCATGGCTTCGGCCCGCTTGGACTCCGTGTCGCCGAAGGCGCGACGCATGTAGGCCCGGCCGGACTCGCTGCGGCTGGTGTCGCTGAGCTTCATCTGCACCTCGCCATCGTAGGCGCCGACGTAACCGAACGCGCAGGCGAACAGATCCGGTTCCCGGGCCGGCGCCATCATCGCCGAATAGCCGCCGAAGCTGCCGCCGTAGATGCAGATGCGGTCCTCGTCGGCAATGCCCTCGTTGATCGCCCAACGGGTGGCATCGATGATGTCGTTCATGATGCCGGTGTGCCACTGGCCGTAGGCCATGTCCTGGAAGCCCTTGCCGAAGCCACCGGAGCCGCGGAAGTTGACCTGCAAGGTGGCGTAGCCGCGGCTGGCGAACAGCTGGGTTTCCGGGTTGTAGCCCCAGTTGTCGCGCGGACCCATCGGGCCACCATGCGGGTTGACGATCAGCGGCAGGTTCTTGCCGTCGCTGCCCTTCGGGATCGTCAGGTAGCCGTAGATGCGCATGCCGTCGCGGTTGACGAAATCAAAGGCCCGCATCGGCGCGGAATTTTCCGGGTTGACCCACTCGCGGGCCTTCATCAGGAAGCGCGCCTTGCCGGTGTCGCGGTCGAAGAGGTACAGCTCGCCGGGGTTGCGGTCGCTGTAGACCGAGACCACGACCTTGCTGCCGTCGCGGGTGGCGGTGCTGAAGTTCACCACCTGGCCCGGGAAAGCCGCCGCCAGGGAGGTGTAGAGCTCGGTATCGGGGTGCTGCTCGTCGACCAGCTCGATGCGCGGGATGCCCGCTTCGGTCATGACCGCCAGGGGCTTGTCGTTGGTCGGCGAGACCACGTAACGCGACACCTCGGACACCTCGTCCTGGAAGATCTTCCGGAACTCGCCGGTCTGGCGATCAAGGGTGCCGAAGGCCGCCGGCGCCTTGCCGTCGTCCTGCATCGCATAGATGGTGCCGTCCTTCGCCGTCCAGGCGACGCGGATCTGCTTGCCGCCGCCGATGTCGGTGTTGTTGACCAGCGTCCACTTGCCGTCGTCGCCCAGGCGATAGAGCTCCGTGCGGGTATCGTATTCGCCCTGCTCGTTTTCCTGGTCGAAGCACAGCGCGAAGCGCGGCTGCTTCTTCTCATCGACGGCGAGGCTGCAATTCTCGCGTGGCGCCGATGCCAGCGTCTTGCGATTGCCGGTGACGGTGTCGACCAGCACCAGGTCGGTGTTGGAGCCGGTGCTGGAACGCGCCGAACTGGCCGACATCAGCACGTTGCGCGGGTCGTCCACGAGCGGATCGACCATGCTGAAGCGCTGGTTGAAGACGGCCTTGGCGCGTTCGGCGGTACCGCGGCTGCCGTAGAAGATGACCGGGCGCGGCTGGCTGCCGTCGGCGTTGACGGCGTACCACTCGCCGGTGCCGAAGGGCTGGGCGAAGCTGCCGACCTTGCGGATGGCGGTGAAGATCAGGCGGTCGTCGCCGATCCACTGGTATCCCGCCACCGACTTCTCGTCCGGCAGGATGTTCACCTTCATCAGTTTCATGTCGGACAGGCGGATGACGGTCAGGACGTCCTGGCCGCCGCGGTCCACGCCCATCGCCAGGTATTCGCCGTTGGGCGAGATCCGGGCACTGGAGTAAGTGGCATGGCGCATGAAGTGCTCGACCGAGGGCAGCTCGGCGGCGGAAGCACTGGCGCCTGCGAGCAGGGCCAAGGCGGTAAGGACGGATTTCATCTCGATTCCCCGGTGTAATGAATGATGACGTCAGCCCCGAACGATAGGGGCCGCGCCGCTAGCGTGCAAGCCTGTCCAGGGCCTCGGCGAGGCCTTCACGCCAGTCACCGAGGTGAAGACCGGTGTCGCGCGTGAAGGCGCTGTTGTCCAGGCGTGAATAAGCCGGGCGCCGGGCCGGCGTCGGGAATTCGCTGCTCGGGATCGCCTCCACCTCGGGCAACCGGGCCAGCAGGCCCCGGGCCTGGGCCCCGCGGAAGATCTCCACGGCGAACTCATGCCAGCTGCACTCCCCGTCCGCCGCCAGATGCCAGGTGCCGCTGGCCTGCGGCATGGCCCTGAGGGCGCCGGCCACGCCCGCTGCGATGCGGCGGGCGCTGGTGGGGGGGCCACGCTGGTCGTCCACCACCCGCAGCCGGTCGCGCTCGCGGGCAAGCCGCAGCATGGTCGTCATGAAATTGCTGCCGCGCGGGCCGAAGACCCAGCAGAGGCGGAATATCTTGTGCGCGGCGCCGCTGGCGCGGATGGCCTCTTCGCCGGCGACCTTGCTCTGGCCGTACACGCCGAGCGGCCCGGTCGGGTCGTCTTCGCGCCAGGGGCGCGTCTGGCGGCCATCGAACACGTAGTCGGTGGAAAAGTGCACCAGCCCGATGCCCGCGTCCGCACAGGCGCTGGCCAACACGCCGGGGGCTTCGGCATTGACCCGGAAAGCCAGCCCGGCTTCGCTTTCGGCGCGGTCGACGGCGGTATAGGCCGCGGCATTGACGACCAGGTCCGGCGCGACGCGCCTCACCAGGCCCGGCAGGCTGTCGGGATGGGCCAGGTCAGCCGGCTCTGCATGACTGCCATCGGGCAACTGGCCGCCACGGGTGGCTGGGATCACCTCACCTAGCGGCGCCAGCGCCTCGCGCAGCTCGTGCCCGACCTGCCCGTTCGCGCCCAGCAGCAGCAGTCGCATGCCGGCTCAGGCCTCGAAGACAGGCAGGCGGTCGGCGGGGATGTCGGCCAGGAAGGGCGCGGCGGCGTCCTTGCCCGACAGCGACGGGTCGGACACCGGCCAGTCGATCGCCAGGCTCGCGTCGTCCCAGCGGATCGCGGCGTCGGCCTGCGGATCGTAGGTCGCGGTGCACAGGTAGTGGAAGGTGGCGTTTTCGCTGAGCACGACGAAACCGTGGGCGAAACCTTCCGGGATCCAGAACTGGCGCTTGTTTTCAGCGCTGATCACCGCGGCGGCCCAGCGGCCGAACGTCGGCGAGCCGCGACGGATGTCCACGGCCACGTCCCAGACCTCGCCTTCGAGCACCGACACGAACTTGCCCTGCGGCTTGGGCCACTGATAGTGCAGGCCACGCAGCACGCCTTGCTGCGAGCGCGACACATTGCCCTGCACGAAGGTCGGCGCCAGGCCCAGCGGCGCCAGCTTGTCGTGGTTGAAGGCCTCGTAGAAGAAACCACGGTCGTCGCCGAACACCCGCGGCTCGAACAGAAGGCAGCCCGGCAGGTCGGTTTCGATGACCTTCAAGGCACGGCCCCGCGCTCGGCCAGGGACATCAGGTACTGGCCATAGCCGTTCTTGGCCAGCGGCC
>CAXAYM010000010.1:0-19933 GCA_963973175.1 uncultured Arenimonas sp. | reverse complement strand
TGGTGGACTTCAACGACCAGAAGCGCGGCCGGCTGACCCTCATCCGGCACCTGCTCGACCAGCTGCCCGACCACGACGTGCCACGTCCGCGCGTGTCGCTGCCGCCGCTCGGGGGGCGTCCCGGGAAGGAGCGTTACACCGGCCCGGTCAGGCCCATCCCCCTGGCCTACTAGGCCCCGCCGGCGATGGCCGCGATGTCGGCGGCAAGTTCCTGCGAGGTGATCGGGCCGAGGTACTTCTTCGCGACCCGGCCCTCGGGATCGACCAGGTAGGTCATCGGCAGGCCCCGCGGGGTTTCGAAATCTGCGGGCGGGTCGTACACATCGAGCAGCGCGATCGGGTAGGACGCCGGGTGCTTTTCAAGGAAGGCCCGCATGTCGTCGGGTTCGATCTCCTCGTAGGCCAGGCCGATCACGCGCACGTCGTCGCGGGCCTCGTCGAAGGCCGACAGGTCCGGGATTTCCTTCAGGCAGGGTTTGCACCACGTCGCCCAGAAATTCACCACCACCCACTGCCCGCGCTGCTGCGCCAGGTCGAAGGGGCCGTCGTCGAGTGTTTCAACCACCAGGGAGGGATGGCTGGGCATGCCGGCATCGGCCGGTTCGGCCGGTTCGGCCGGAGCTGCCGGCTCGACGGGGCTCGCCGGCGCTTCGGCGGTGGCCGGCGCGGCGTCCGCGGTGGCCGCAACCGCTGCGGGTTCTTCGGCAGGCTGGCAGGCGGCCAGCGCGAGTGCGGCGAAAACGGCGGGGATCAGGGTCTTCATGGTCGGGCATTGTCCGGATCGGGGGTGAAGAAACTGCCGACGCTGCGCGCCAGCGGCGCCGCCAGCGGTTCCTGCAGGTTGGCCAGGGCGCGCGCGGCATCACGGCCGATGCTGTCGTCGTACCCCGGCAGGCCGTGGATCGGCCCGGGCACGCGCAGGCCCAGGCCTTCGTGCAGTTCGCCCAGGCTGACGGTGTCCAGGTCGCGGCTGAGCAGCCAGGCCCCGTCCTCGGCCCGCCGCAGGATGTTCAGGCCGCACAGCCCGCCCAGCATGCGCTGGAGCAGGTCGTCGGTGAACATCGGCTCGCGCTCCTGGAGGTCGGCGATGTGCAGCCCCTGCCCCCGGCGGCGCGCCTGGTTCAGGCGCCCGAGCAGCCTGAGGTAGGCGTACATCTCCATGCCGTCGGGCAGCTGCAGCGCCTTGGGCTGGTAGCGGAAGGAAGAGAGGGAGGCCGCGAAGCTGGCACCCAGGAGCACCACCACCCAGCTCAGGTACAGCCAGAGCATGAAGATCGGTACCACCGCCAGCGCGCCGTAGAGCTGCTCGTAGGTCGGCACTCCCAGCAGGTAGGCGGCGAACCCGCGCTTGGCCAGTTCGAACAGGATCGACGCGAACAGGCCGCCGGCCAGTGCGAAGCGCAGCGGCACGCTGCGGTGCGGGATCAGCCAGTAGGCCAGGGTGAACACCAGCAGCTCCACCGCGTTGGGCAGGTAACCGAGCAGGCGCGTGCCCCAGGTGGTGGCCTCGCCCGACCAGACCGGCAGCGAGAACAGGTAGGAGGTCACCGCCAGGCTGGCCACCGCGCCCAGGGTGCCGAGCGTGAGCAGGGTCCAGTAGATGAGGAAACGCAGCAGGCCCGAACGCGGCGTCGGCACGCGCCAGACCCGGTTGAAGGTGGACTCGATGCTCCACATCGTCAGCAGCAGCGACACCAGCAGCGCCACCACGCCGGTGGCCGTGAGCTGCCGCGCGCTGAGGGCGAAGTCACGAAGGTGGCTTTCCACTACCCGGGCCGAACTGGGCACGAAATTGGAGAAGACGAAGTTGGTGAGCTTGCCGCTCCATTCCTCGAAGACCGGGAAGGCCGAAAGGATGCCGAACACCACCATCGACAGCGGCACCAGCGCGAACAGGGTGGTGTAGGACAGGGCACCGGCGGTTTCGAAGCAGCGGTCGTCCAGGAACCGGTTCCAGAGGAAACGGGAGAAGGACTGGATGCGTTCGCGGTCCAGGCGATGCCACCATTGCCGGATCGTGCGGGTGATCTGCATCGGGCAAGCCTAACAAACCGGTGGGTGCCGGGAATATCCGCGATAATGGCACTCCCCCGAACCCCGCGGTGTCCCGATGCCCGAAGTCCTGGTCCTGTACTACAGCCGCGGCGGCTCGGTCGCGGCACTCGCCCGCCAGCTCGCGCGGGGCATCGAAGAAGTGCCCGGCATGCAGGCCCGGCTGCGCACGGTGCCGCCGGTGGCCCCGGTCACCGAAGCCGCGGCGCCGCCCGTGCCCGAGGAGGGCGCGCCCTATGCCAGCCGCGCCGACCTGGACGACTGCGTGGCCCTGGCCCTGGGCAGCCCCACGCGCTTCGGCAACATGGCCGCGCCGATGAAACACTTCATCGATTCCCTGGGCGCCGAATGGGCCTCGGGCACCCTGGTGGGCAAGCCGGCGGCGGTCTTTACCTCCACCGCCACCCAGCACGGCGGCCAGGAGTCGACCCTGCTGAGCATGATGCTGCCGCTGCTGCACCACGGCATGCTGGTGCTGGGCATCCCCTTCACAGAATCCGCGCTCAACACCACCCGCGGCGGCGGCACGCCCTATGGCGCCAGCCACGTGGCCGGTGCGGACGACGACCCGGCCCTGTCGGACGATGAAAAGCAGCTGGCGCGTGCCCTGGGCCGCCGACTTGGCGAAACCGCCAGGAAGCTGCAGGCATGAGCCGCTCCGGCAAGCTCGCGGCCGTTTCGATCCTCGCGCTGTTCGCACTGCAGTTGGCCTGGCGCCTGTGGCTGGCGCCCCCGGTCCAGGCCGCGCCCTGGATGCTGGCGCTGTACTTCAGCCTGCCGATCCTGCCGGCGGTGGTGCTGGTGCTGCTGCGGCACCGGCGCGCGGGTTTCTGGGGCGCGCTGGCCGCCCTGCTCTATTTCTGCCATGGCGTGATGCTGGCCTGGTCGGCCCCGGAGGTGCGCGGTCTGGCCTTGGCCGAAACGCTGCTGTCGGCGGTGCTGGTGCTCTCGGCCAGCTGGGACGGCATGCGCGCCCGCTTCGCCGCCCGCCGCGCCGGCAAGCCGGCCGTATAATCGCGCCGCGAAGGAGAATCCCATGCAAGAACTTCTGGTCGTCACCACCGGCGGCACTATCGACAAGGTGTATTTCGACGACAAGTCCGACTTCCAGATCGGCGAGCCGCAGATCGGCAGGATCCTGCAGGAACTGGGCGTGGCGTTCCGCTTTTCGGTGATCCCGATCATCCGCAAGGACAGCCTGCACATCACCGCCGAAGACCGCGAGCTGCTGCGCGCGACCATCGCCGCCCAGCCGGCGGCCCACGTGCTGGTGACCCACGGCACCGACACCATGGTGGACACGGCCAAGGTGCTGGCCTCGATCCCGGGCAAGACGATCGTGCTCACCGGTGCGCTCAACCCGGCGCGCTTCCGCGGCTCTGACGCCGAGTTCAACATCGGCACGGCCGTCGGCGCCGTGCAGTCGCTGCCGGCCGGCGTCTACATCGCCATGAACGGCCGCATCTGGGACCCCGCCGCGGTCCGCAAGAACGTCGCCGCCAACCGCTTCGAAGCCATCGGCGGCTGAAACGGACCGAAAAAAAGACCCCGGCGCAAGGCCGGGGTCCAGGGGTGTTGCGTGGAGCGCTGGATCAGAAGGTGACCGACCAGCTGTTGATGTAGCCGGTGTCGCCGCGGGCGTTGTCGTTCACCCGGAGCTTCCAGGTGCCGTTGAGCGCTTCCGAGGACAGGTTCACCGTGTAGGTGCCGATGATGTTGTCGGCGCTGCCACCGCTGCGGTTGTGCAGGTTGTAGGTCGAACCGTCCGGGGCCACAAGGTCGACGCGCAGGTCGCCGATCCAGGTGTGGCGGATGTCAACCGAGACCGAGGCGTTGCTCGGGGCATTGCCGCTGCGGCCGGACACCGAGATCGGGCTCTCGACCGTGGAGCGGTCGCGGATCTGGTAGTCGCCGGTGTTGCTGTACTCCTGCGGCTGGCCACCACCACCACCCTCGGTGTAGTCACCCACCAGGCTGACGCCCGAGAAGCTCGAGTAGGCCTTCACGCGAACGTGGTAGGTGCCGGCCGACGGAGCCGCGATGGTGCAGGTCTCGTTGTTGCCGTTGAGGTACGGACGGCAGATGTACGAGCTGTCCGTCGGCTGGCTGCCGAACTGCACGTACAGGTCGGCGTCGCCCGAGCCACCGGTCATGTTGAAGACCAGGTTGCTGGCACCGGCGGGCACGGACAGGGTGTAGTACAGCGAGTTGCCCGTGGTGGCCGACAGGTTGGTGACCGCCACACCCTTGGTCAGCGAACCACCACCCGGCGGCGGCGGGGGCGGCGGCGGCGGCGGGGTGCTGCCACCGGCGGCGGCCACGAGGGCGTTGGCGTCGATGATGCCGGCGCCGCAGCCACCCGAGCACGAACCCGACAGCGCATAGGCGGTCGACTTCAGGTTGGCTTCCACCTGCGCCGGGGTCCACAGGGCCAGGCCCAGGGCCAGGCGGCGGCTCTGCGCCAGCGCGACGGCGCCCGCGACGTGCGGCGAGGCCATCGAGGTGCCGTTGTAGGAGGCGTAGGACTCGCTGCCCGGCGTGGTGCTGCCGCTGTTGAGCGTCGAGAGGATGCCCGAACCCGGGGCCGAGACGTCGATCAGGCTGCCGTAGTTCGAGAAGCTCGAACGCGAGCTGGAGCTGGTGACCGACGCGACCGCGACCACGTTGTTGCAGCTGGCCGGCGAGAAGTTCGCGACGTTGGCATTGCTGTTGCCGGCCGCGACCACCACGGTGGTGCCACGGCTGACGGCGCCGTTGATCGCGTTCTGGGTCAGGGTGTCGCAGCTGCCGCTGCCGCCCAGGGACATGTTGATGACGTCGGCGACATTGGCCGCGCTCAGGGTGGGCACGCCGGAAACCGTGCCACCGGACGCCCAGGTGATCGCGTCGGCGATGTCGGAGGTGTAACCGCCGCCACGACCCAGCACGCGCACCGGCATCACCTTGGCGCCCCAGGCGGTGCCCGCGACGCCCTTGGCGTTGTTGGTGACCGCCGCGACGGTGCCGGCGACATGGGTGCCGTGCCAGCTCGAACCGTTGCCGCCGTAGTAGTCGCCCGGATCGCTCGGGTCGGAATCACGGCCGTTGCCGTCGCCGGCCACGGTGGCGTCGTTGATGAAGTCGTAGCCGCCGACGATGTTGGCGTTGAGGTCGGAGTGGCTGACGTGACCGGTGTCGAGCACCGCGACGATGATGCCGTTGCCGTTGGCGACGTCCCAGGCCTGGTTGGCGCGGATGCCGGCGTCGGCGTCGAAGTAGCCCCACTGCTGGCTGTAGCTGCTGTCGTTGGGCGTCAGCGTGTGCTGCAGCAGGCGGTCGACCTGGACGAACTCGACGTTCGGGTTGGCCGCGATCTGCTGCATCAGCGCCTCGGCATCCGCAGCACCCAGCTTCTGGGTGGTGGAGATGACGTCGGCACCGAGCGACATGCGGCGCAGGTGGCGGGCAGCCAGGGGCTTGGTGGCCCGGGCGTCGCCGCGCTGGACGCGGTTGGCCTGGATCATCTGGTTGGCGCCGATGGCGGCGACGTCGAGCGAACGGCGCAGGGCCGCGGGATTCTGCGCCTCGGGCGCATTTTCCTTGTACTTGACGATGAAACGGTCGAACTGCTTGCCGGGCTCGAGGCCGGCGGTCTGGACCTGGGCGGCAAAGGAAGAACCGGCGAGGGCCAGCGAGGTGGCCGCGACGATTCCGCGCAGGCGGAGCTTGCGAGTGATAGTGCTCACGATGTATGGATCCCCGAAATGATGATGGCAACGAAGGCCGGTGGAACTGGCCGTGTGTGCATCCCTGCCCCGGGTCCCCTGGGAGTGCCCTTCCCTGCCGGGCCATGCCTGGCCTCGAATTCAATGCAGGGGGCGCATACCACCCGGATGTGTGATGAACGTCTCAAGTTCATGACACCCGATCGAACCTAGCGTGACGAAAGTCATGGGTCAAGCGCACGCGCAGCATAATTCCGACCGTTTGTCGGCCAGCCATTTCACTGGTTAGAGGATCAGTACTTCGCCGCCGAAGGGGACAGGATCACTGTCCCGACGCGCAAGTCCGCGCCAGCTCAGAAGATGCCGGTTTCCAGCCGCGCCGCATCGGACATCATGGATTGGTTCCAGGGCGGGTCGAAGACCAGCTCGACATCGGCCTCGACGATCGTCGGCACCTGCTCGACCTTGTCGCGCACGTCCTGCACCAGGATGTCGCCCATGCCGCAGCCGGGCGCGGTGAGCGTCATCCGGATGGCCACGGTGCGGTCACCGGCCTCGTTGCGGCCGAGGTCGCAGTCGTAGACCAGGCCGAGCTCGACGATGTTGACCGGGATCTCCGGGTCGAAGCAGGTGCGCAGCTGCTCCCAGACCATCTTTTCGACTTCGGCGTCACCCGCCCCCTCGGGCAGCTCGAGCGGGGCCGGCCGCTCCTTGCCGATGGCATCGGCATCCGGGCCCGCGATGCGGAACAGGTTGCCGTCCACGAAGACGGTGAAGGAACCGCCCAGGGCCTGGGTGATGTAGCCGGCGGTCCCCGCCGGCAGGGTCACTTCCTCGCCTTGCGGCACCATGACCGCGGGGCAGTCGCGCTCGAATTTGACCGGCTCGCTGGTTCGGGAATAACTCACTCGGGTATCGCCTGGCGGGAAACGCGGCTATTTTAGCCCGCCCGGAGCCTGGTAAACCGACTTGAGCCTGACGCAGCGTCCCCGCCCCGCCCTTGCGACCGCCGTGGACTGGGTGCTTCCCGCCCTGGGCTGGGTCGCCGGCGTGCTCGGCATGGTGGCGCTGTGGACGGCGGTCTCGCTGGCCCTGCGCAGCCCAAGCGGCTGGCTGGCGCTGGTCGCCGCGCTGGACATGGCCCTGCTGCTCAGGCTGTCGGGCATGCCGCCGGGACGGCCGCGGGCCGGGGCGGCCGTGGCGGGCACCGTCGTCGCGATCGCGCTGGGCTACTGGTTCCACGCCGCGATAAGCATGGGCGTGATGCTGGGCCTGCAGCCGGTGGAATCCGCCCTGCGCCTGGGCCCGGTGCTGGCGGGCGAACTGATACGCCACGCCACCAGCGCCTGGGACATCGCCTGGGCGATCCTTGCGCTGCCGCTGGCCTGGAAGCTGGCGCGCTGACCCAAACGGAAAAGGCCCGCACCGGGCGGGCCTTTTCGCGTCCAGCGCAGCCGGGTCTCAGGGACGCCGGGCCAGCTCGGCCTCGACGTCGGCCTTGGCCTTGGGCATCAGGTCCTGCTTGGTCACGCCCAGCAGCATCAGGATCGGGCAGGCCAGCAGGATCGAGCTGAGCGTGCCGATGATCACGCCGATCATCTGGGATTCCGCCATGCCTTTGAGCGAGTGCCCGCCGTAGACGTACAGGGCCAGGACGGTCAGGAAGGCCACGAACGAGGTGATGATCGTGCGCGACAGGGTCTGGTTGATGGACCGGTTCAGCACTTCCTTCGGCTCGAGCTTGTTGAGCAGCCGGAAGTTCTCGCGGACGCGGTCGAAGACGACGATGGTGTCGTTGATCGAGAATCCCATCACCGACAGGATGCCGGCCAGCACGGTCAGGTCGAACTCGTGCTGGGTGATGGCGAACCAGCCGCAGACCACCAGCACGTCGGCCATGGTGGCCAGGACCGCGGCGATGGCGAACTTGAACTCGAAGCGGACCGCGATGTAGGCCAGGAAGCCCAGGGCCACGAAGATGGTCGCGTAGATGCCGTTGAGCGCCAGTTCGTTGCCGATCTGCGGGCCGACGAAATCGCTGCGGATCACCTGGCCGGGATTGTCCGGCGTCTGCGCGACCGCGAGGATCGCCACGCCCGACTGCGCGTTGGCGTCTGCGTCCTGCGGCGAGCCGCCGTCCTGCATTTCCGGCGGCTGCAGGCGGATGACGATGTCATTGCCCGAACCGAAGGTCTGCACGATGGGACTGTCGTAGCCTGCCGCATCCAGGCGCGCACGGATGTCCTCGACGTTGGCCGGCTTTTCAAACTCGATCTCCCCCAGCGTGCCGCCGGTGAAGTCGAGCGCGTAGTTGAAGCCCTTGGTCGACAGCGCGACCACGGAAACGAGCATCATCAGGACGAAGATGCCGACCGTGACGTACCGCGCCCCCATGAAATTGATCTTGGTGTTGGACGGAAAAAGTTCCACGCCGCCTCTCCTGGAAGTCGTTTAGATCGAGACCTTGGCGAGCTTCTTGCGCTTGCCGTAGATCAGGGTGGCGATGCCGCGCGATACCGAAACCGCGGTGTACATCGAAGTGATGATGCCCAGGATCAGCGTGATGCCGAAGCCACGGATGGGCCCCGAACCGAACACCGCCATCGCCACGCCGGCCAGCAGCGCGGTGGTGTTGGCGTCCGTGATCGTGCCCGAGGCCTTGTCGTAACCATTGGCGATCGACGCAAGGGGCGTATTGCCGTTGCGCAGCTCCTCGCGTATGCGCTCGTTGATCAGCACGTTCGCGTCCACCGACAGGCCGACGGTGAGCGCGATGCCCGCCAGGCCCGGCAGGGTGAGCGTGGCACCGATGATCGACATCAGCGCCACCACCATCAGCAGGTTCAGCAGCAGCGCCAGGTTGGTGACGATGCCGAAGGTCTTGTAATAGACCAGGAAGAACACCAGCACGAACATGAAGGACCAGAACACCGCCTGCGTACCCGCGGCGATGTTCTCGGCGCCCAGGCTCGGGCCGATGATGCGCTCTTCGATGATCACCATCGGCGCCGCCAGCGAACCGGCGCGCAGCAGGCGGGCCAGGTTGGTGGCTTCCTCCTGGCTGTCGAGGCCGGTGGTCTGGAAGTTCTTGCCGAAGACGCCCTGCAGGATGGCGACGTTGATGACCTCCTCGTTGACGCGCGAGGTGATCACTTCCTTGCCGTCGACCTTGCGCACGTCGGGGATGGTCTCGATGTAGATCGCCGCCATGTACTGGCCGACGTTCTCACGGGTGTGCGCCAGCATGCGGTTGCCGCCGCTGCTGTTGAGCTCGATCTGCACCGCCGGCCTGCCCGTCTGCGGGTCGGGGCTGGAGGTGGCGTTGACGAGCTGGTCGCCCGAGGCGATCACGCGGCGCGAGAGCAGGATCGGGCGGCGGTTGCCGGCGGCATCGAGTTCGCGGCTCATGTAAAGGCGAGCGTTGGGCGGCACGACGCCGGTCGCGGCGGCCTGCTGGGCCTGGGTGCCGTAGTCGATGACGTGGCGGTATTCCAGCGTGGCGGTGGCGCCGATCAGCTTGCGGGCCTCGGTCGTGTCCTGCACGCCCGGCAGCTGCACGACGATTCGGCTCTCGCCCTGGCGCTGGATCACCTGCTCGCCGACGCCCAGGCTGTTGATGCGGTTGTCGAGCGTGGTGCGGTTCTGTTCGATCGCGCCATCCATGATCGTCTGGATCAGGGCCGGCGTGAGCCGGGCGACCAGGCGCCCCGGCTGGCTGTCGTCCACCTGGATTTCCAGCTCGGGCGCTTCGCGCTGGATGGCCGCGAAGACGTCGGGAACATCCGCGGGATCCTTGAGTAGCACCTGGATGCCGTCGGCCGTGCGCGAAACACTGGTGTAGGCGAACTTGCCGTCGCGCAGCACGCCGGAGATCTCGTCGGCGAAACCATTGCTGCGCTTGTCGATGGCCGCCTGCTGGTCGACCTCGAGCAGGAAGTGCACGCCGCCCTGCAGGTCCAGGCCCATGGACATGGAACGGGCACCCAGGGCCCCGAGCCATTCCGGCACGGTGGACGCGAGGTTGAGGGCGACCGTGTACTGGCTGCCCAGCGTTTCGCGAAGCAGGTCGGCCGCGCGGGTCTGGTCGCCGGGGCTGGTGGTCCGCACCACGAGGCGCTCGTCCTCGATCGCGACCGCCTTGGGGTCGATGCCCTGCTGGTCCAGCGCCGCCTTCACCTTGATCAGCAGGGCCTCGTCGATGCTGCCGCCGCGGTTGGCCGCGACCTGCACCGCCGGGTCCTGGGGATACAGGTTGGGCAGGGAATAAAGAGCCGAAAGGGCGATCAGGATCGCGGCGAGGACGTACTTCCAGGTGGCGTACTGAAGCATGGGCGACAACCGTTGGCGGCCCCGTCAGGGCCGAGGATGGATCGGATGGGGGCGGGTCAGGCGGACTTCAACGTGCCCTTGGGCAGGACCGCGGTGATGGCGCCACGCTGGACCTTGATGCTGACCTTGTCGGCCACCTCGACGGTGACGAAGGATTCGCCCAGGTCTTCGATCCGGCCGGCGAGGCCACCGTTGGTGAGCACTTCGTCGCCCTTCTGCAGCTTGGCGATCAGTTCGCGGTGTTCCTTGGCCTTCTTCATCTGCGGGCGCAGGAGCAGGAACCAGAAGACGACGAACAGGATGATGAGGGGAAGCAGGCTCATCAGGGGGTTGCCTTGGGCGGCACCGCCGGCCTGGGCGGCCGCGGGGGAAACCAGGAAATCGAGCAGGTTCATGGACTTGCGTATCCGTGGGAAAAGACCAGCGGGCAAGTATGCCACAGGCACCCGGCGGCCTTGGCCTTCGGCCAGGCAGGGCGCTACCCACGGCACCCGCGGGTGGAGACGCTCCTACGGGGGTGGTGAGCCCGCACGGGCGGCGTGGAAGGCGGCGCGGAAGTCCTGGAAGCGGCCGGCTTCGATGGCGGCGCGGATGTCGCGCATCAGCTGCTGGTAGTGGTGCAGGTTGTGGATCGTGGCCAGCATCGAGGCCAGGATCTCGTTGCAGCGCTCCAGGTGGCGCAGGTAGGCGCGCGAATAGCCGCTGCGGCAGGTGTAGCAGGCGCAGCCTTCCTCGATCGGGCGCAGGTCCTTCTCGTATTGCGCATTGCGGATGCGCACCTGCCCCCCGCGCACGAAATAGTGGCCATTGCGCGCATTGCGGGTCGGCATCACGCAGTCGAACATGTCGATGCCGCGGGCCACCGCCTCCACGATGTCCTCCGGCTTGCCCACCCCCATCAGGTAACGCGGCTTGTCGCCCGGCAGCTGCGGACACAGCGCGTCCAGCGTCGCCTCGCGCTCCTCGGCCGGCTCGCCCACCGCCAGCCCGCCCACCGCATACCCATCGAAACCGATGTCCACCAGCCCCGCCGCCGAGCGCGAACGCAGGTCCGGCCAGGTCCCGCCCTGCACGATGCCGAACAAGGCCGCGTCGTTGCCCTCGTGCGCCCGCTTGCTGCGTTCCGCCCAGCGCAGGCTCAGCTCCATGGACGCACGCGCCACCGGCTCGGTCGCCGGGTAGGGCGTGCATTCGTCGAAGATCATCACGATGTCCGAGTCCAGCGAACGCTGGACCTGCATGCTGACCTCGGGCGACAGGAACACCTTGGCGCCGTCGGTCGGCGACGCGAACGCCACCCCCTCTTCGCTGATCTTCCGGCGCTTGGCCAGCGACCACACCTGGAAGCCGCCGCTGTCGGTCAGGATCGGGCCATCCCATTTGCAGAACCCGTGAAGGCCCCCGTGCGCCTCGATCACCTCCGTGCCCGGGCGCAGCCAAAGGTGGAAGGTATTGCCCAGGATGATCTCGGCGCCGACCTCGCGCAGGGACTCGGGCAGCATCGCCTTCACCGTGCCGTAGGTGCCCACCGGCATGAAGGCCGGGGTTTCGACCGTGCCGCGCGGGAAATGCAGGCGGCCCCGGCGGGCCGGGCCATCGCTGCCGATGTGTTCGAAGCGCAGGCGGCTCATGCGCCGTCGCCCGGGAACAGCAGCATCGCGTCGCCGTAGCTGAAGAAGCGGTAGCGCTCGCGCACCGCATGCGCATAGGCGGCCAGCACGCGTTCGCGCCCGGCGAAGGCGGAGACCAGCATCATCAGCGTGCTTTCCGGCAGGTGGAAGTTCGTGACCAGGGCGTCCACGGTGGTGACCCGGTGGCCGGGGAAGATGAAGATGTTGGTGTCGCCGGCGTAGGGTTTGAGGCTCCCCTCGCGCGCGGCGGTTTCCAGGGCGCGCACCACCGTGGTGCCCACCGCCACCACCCGGCCGCCCGCAGCCCGCGTGCGCGCGACCTGCTGGCACAGCTCGGCGCCGACGTTTAGCCATTCACTGTGCATCTTGTGCTCGTGCACCGATTCCACGCGCATCGGCTGGAAGGTGCCCGCGCCCACGTGCAGGGTGACGTGGCCGAAGTTGACGCCCTTGCCCTGCAGCGCCGCCAGCAGCGGCTGGTCGAAATGCAGGCCTGCCGTCGGCGCGGCGACCGCGCCGGTGTGCCGCGCGAACAGCGTCTGGTAACGCTCGAGGTCCTCGCGGCCGGCCTCGCGCTGGATGTAGGGCGGCAGCGGCATGCGGCCGGCGCGCAGCAGCAGTTTCTCCAGGGGTTCGTCGGTGAGGAAACGCAGGCGGCAGAACTCACCTTCCCGGCCGACCACTTCCAGCACCGTGCCTTCGTCGAGCGTGATGCGGCCGCCGGCCTTGGGCGACTTGCTGGCGCCGACCTGGGCCAGCACCTCGTGGCCGCCGAGCAGGCGTTCGAGCAGGATTTCAACGCGACCGCCGCTTTCCTTCGTCCCGAACAGGCGCGCCGGGATGACCCGCGTGTCGTTGAAAACCAGCAGGTCGCCCGGCTGCAGGTAGTCCGGGAGGTCGCGCACCTGCCGGTCTTCGTACGCGGCCTGCCCCGGCGGCACCACCAGCAGCCGGCTGGCGGAACGTTCGGCGAGCGGCGCCTGCGCGATCAGCTCGGGCGGCAGGTCGAAATGGAAATCGGACTTCTTCAAGACGGGTCGGAGGCGTGGCGGGCCGGCATTATCGCCCATTCCGCCGGTCCGACGGCGCTACAGCCAGCCCTTGGCGCGAGCGCTGCGGTAGGCCTCGATGCGGTTTTCGGCGCCGAGCTTGCCGATGGCCTCGGACAGGTAATTGCGCACCGTGCCCTGGCTCAGGTGCAGGCGATCGGCGATGTCGGCGGTCTTGGTGCCCTCGCCGGCCAGGCGCAGCACCTGGCGTTCCCGTTCGGTCAGCGGGTCGTCTTCGCCCCAGGCCGCGACCGCCAGCTGCGGGTCGATGGCGCGGCCGCCGGCGTGCACCTCGCGCAGCGCCCGGGCGAGCTGGGCCGACGGCGCGTCCTTGAGCAGGTAACCGCGCACGCCCGCCTCGAGCGCCCGGCGCAGGTAGCCGGCGCGGGCGAAGGTGGTCAGGATCACCACCCGGGTCGGCAGCTGCGCCGCCTGCAGTTTCAGGGCCAGGTCCAGGCCGGTCAGGCCGGGCATCTCGATGTCGGTCACCAGCAGGTCGGGCTGGTGAGCCTGCACTGCCCGCCAGGCCGCCTCGCCGTCGCCAGCCTCGGCCACGACGGCCAGGTCCGGCTCCAGGCCCAGCAACGCCGCCAGCGCGCCGCGCACCATGGACTGGTCTTCGGCCAGCACGAGGCGGATCACGCGTCGGGCCCCTGCAGCGCCGGACGCGGCAGGCTCAGGACGAGGCGCGTGCCGGAACCGGGGATGGAATCGAACTCGAGCGAGCCGCCCAGCGCGCGCAGGCGCTCGGTCATGCCGGCCAGGCCGGTATTGGGTTCGATGACCCCGCCGCGGCCATCATCGCTGATGCTCAACTGCACCCCGCCGGCGTCGGCGCCGAGCTCGACCTCGACGCGGGCGGCGCGGGCATGGCGCAGGATGTTGGTCACGGCCTCGCGCAGGCCCAGGGCCAGCACGGACTCGGCCTCCGGCGTCAGCGCCACCGGGCTGATGCGCTGGTCCAGCCGCACGTCGGCCGAAAGCAGCGCCAGCCTGGCCGCCGCCAGCTCGGCCTCGAGGCCGGTGGCGCGGATGCCGACGACGGCCTCGCGCACCTGCGCCAGGGCCTTTCGCGCCACCGACTCGACTTCGGCCATCTGCGCTTTTGCCTCGAGCGGGTCGCGATCGACCAGGCGACCGGCCAGCTCGCTCTTGATCGCCACCAGCGACAGGGTATGGCCCAGGAGATCGTGAAGGTCGCGGCCGATGCGTTCGCGCTCGGCCATCGCGGCGAGGCGCGCGACTTCCTGCTGGGTCAGGCGCAGTTCGGCGTTGCGCCGCGCTTTGTCGCGCGAATACAGCGTGCCCGCGAGCACGAGCCCACCGATCAGGGCGGCCATGCCGCCCCAGGCCAGGGCCAGGCGGAGCGTCGGCATGGTCCAGAAAAATTCCGCCACCAGCAGCGCCAGCAGCAACGCCGCGACGCCGACGGCGAGGCGCGGACGAAAGGCCCAGCCGGCCATGCCGCAGGCATAGATCAGGAAGGTATTGCCGCCCGGATTGAAAGGCACCAGGGCGTATCCAACCATCGCGACGCCCAGCACCAGCCAGGGTCGCAGCGGAGGCGAGGAGCGGTAGAAGCCGAAATGAAGCGGCAGGAACACCGCGATCGCGATGGCGCTGGCCATCAGAGCGCGGCCGGGACTGATCGGCGCGAAGGCCAGCGGCAGGAACACGAATAGCAGGTAGGCCAGGGTGACCCACGGACTGTCGTGGATGTCGTCCCCGCGCCGGGGCGGCGCTGCCGAAGCCTGGTTGGCCAGTCGTTCCATGTGCCGCGACATTAGCGGATTCCCCGGCATTCGCGCGCGGTTCGTCTTCAAAGCCGGCGCATGCGCAGCGAGGCCAGCGCCAGCAGCGCCGCGGTCATGCCGGCCAGCACGGCGGCGTGCAGCAGGTAGTTCACGCCCTGCACCTGCCCGATCACGCCCAGCGCCATCTGCGCCAGGTGCCAGGCCGGCCAGACCACCGCCAGCTTCTGGATAACAAGCGGGAAAGCGAAGAGCGGCATCCACAGGCCCGAGAGCACCGACATCGGCAGGTAGACCAGGTTGACGATCGCCACCGCCGCCTGCCCCTTCACCAGGGTGCCGATCAGCAGGCCCAGCGCGCAGAAGGGCGCGGTGCCGATCAGCAGGACCGACACCAGCTTCAGCCACACCAGCGGTTCGATGCGCACGCCGCCGAATCCGATCGCCGCGATCGACAGCAGGCACACGACGGCCAGTCCAAACACCAGGCTCATGAAGATCTTGGCCAGGAAGTAGGCCATCGCCGGCATCGGCGAAACCCGCTTGATCTCCAGCCAGCCCTGCTCGCGTTCGATCGCCAGGCCGACGCCGAATCCGAACAGGGCCGGTCCGATCACACCGAAGGCGCCGTAGGTCGCCAGCAGGTAGGCCGACTTCTCGTAGTCGCCCCACTTGCCCGGCAGCAGCACCGCGAACAGGACGTAGAACACCACCGGGAACGCCAGCGAAGGGATTGCGAAGGCCGGCGTGCGCAGCACGCGCAGGAATTCGTACCAGGCCTCGAGGGCCTGGATGCGCCAGAACGAGGGGGCGGCGTGGGCAAGCGTGGTCATGCGGTTTCCTCCATGGCGGCTTCGGCGGTGATCGAAAGCACGGCGTCCTCCAGCGGCAGCGGGCGGACCTCGAGCTCGGACAGCGTGGGGTCGGCCGCCAGCCAGCGGCGCAGCAGGCCCTCGGCATCGCGACTCACCAGCTCCACCCGGCCCTCGTGCTCGCGGGCGCTGGCCACGCCGGGCCAGGCCTGCAGCTCGCCGGCACCCAGTCGGCTGCGTGCGACCAGTCGCTTGCCCTCGGCGCGGGACTTGATGTGGGCGGGACTGCCTTCGGCCAGCACGCGGCCACCGGCCATCAGCACGATGCGGTCGGCCAGGGCGTCGGCTTCCTCCAGGTAGTGCGTGGTCAGCACGATCGCGGCGCCCTCCTCGCGCAGGCGGCGGATGACCACCCAGAAGGCGCGGCGCGCTTCGACGTCCAGTCCGACCGTCGGCTCGTCGATGAACAGCAGCGGCGCCCGGCCGCAGATCGCCAGCGCGAACTGCACGCGGCGCTTCTGCCCGCCCGACAGCGCGCCGTAGGGCCGGCGGGCCAGTTCGGTGAGCCCCGCCAGCCGGAGGGTGTCGTCCACGTGCCTGGGTGCCGGGTAGTAGCTCGAATAGAGCCGGATGTGCTCGGCCACGCGCAGGGTGTCGGGCAGGTCGCCGTCCTGGAGCATCACGCCGATGCCGCGGCGCACGTCCGGACGGCGCGGGTCGGCGCCGAACAGTTCGACGCTGCCGGCGTCGGCGCTGATGCGCCCGGTCAGCAGGCCAAGCGCCGTGGTCTTGCCGGCGCCGTTGGCGCCGAGCACGGCCAGCACCTCGCCGGCGCGAACCGACAGGTCGATGCCGGCCAGGGCCTGCACGGCACCATAGGACTTGCGGACGCCGGCCAGCCGGGCCAGTTCGGGTCGGGGGTGGGAATGCACGGTCATCGCAGGCTCCTGTCTGGCGTGCAGGCAGTCTCCGGGGCGGGCGTCGAGGCCGGCAGTGGCGGCCATCAGGCAGGCGGGGTGACAGCTGTCATTCCCGGCCGGGAATTCAAACGCACGGGGGTTACGCGGCCCCGGGCGCGGTGGTAAGATCGGCCACAAGTCTTTGATTTTCAACGCAAGACCTGACGCGCGAGGGCCAGCCTCGCGTTTTGTTTTGGGTCGGGAGAACACGATGAACCTGCTCGAGATCCTCAAGCCGCTGCGTGCCCACGCCGGTACCGTCCGCACCCCCGGCCTCGACGACGCCAGTCTCGAACGCCTCGCGGGTCGATTCCCCGAGCTGCGGGAAGCCGCGAAGGCCGCCGTCGAAGCGCACGACGCGATCGCCGCCGAGTTCGCGGACCTGCTCGAGCTCGACGAGCAGGCCCAGGTCGACGCCGTGCAGGGCAACTTCGTCAACTTCTATCCCGATGACGCGGTGAACCCCTACGTCGCCCTGGCCGCCCGCGGCCCCTGGGTCATCACGCTCAAGGGCGCCGTGATCCACGACTCCGGCGGCTACGGCATGCTGGGCCTGGGCCACACGCCGGAAGCGCTGCTCGGGGCGATGTCGCGCCCGCAGGTGATGGCCAACATCATGACGCCCTCGCTGTCGCAGCTGCGCGTGGCCCGCGCGCTGCGCAAGGAAATCGGCCACAGCCGCGGCGAGTGCCCGTATGCGAAGTTCCTGTGCCTGAACTCGGGCTCGGAATCGGTGTCGCTGGCCGGCCGCATCGCCGACGTCAACGCCAAGCTGCACACCGACGCCGATGGCCGCCATGCCGGCAAGAAGGTCAAGCGCGTTGCGGTCAAGGGCGCCTTCCACGGCCGCACCGAACTGCCGGCGCTGTACTCCGATTCCTCGCGCAAGGCCTACCTGCAGCACCTGGCCAGCTACCAGCACCACAACGACCACCTGCTCACCGTCGAGCCCTATTCCATCGAAGGCCTGAAGCAGGTCTTCGCCGACGCCGACGCCAAGGGCTGGTACATCGAAGCGATGTTCCTGGAGCCGGTGATGGGCGAAGGCGACCCGGGACGCGCCGTGCCGCCGGAGTTCTACGCCGCCGCGCGCGAACTCACCAAGGCCCATGGCACCCTGCTGCTGGTGGATTCCATCCAGGCCGGCCTGCGCGCCCACGGCGTGCTGTCGATTGTCGACTACCCAGGCTTCGAAAAGCTCGAGGCGCCGGACATGGAAACCTATTCCAAGGCGCTCAACGGCGGCCAGTACCCGCTGTCGGTGCTGGCGGTGAACGAACGCGCCGCGGGCCTGTACCGCAAGGGCACGTACGGCAACACCATGACCGCCAACCCGCGTGCGCTCGACATCGCCTCGGCGATGCTCGCGGCGCTGACGCCGGAACTGCGCGCCAACATCCGCGAGCGCGGCCAGGAATTCCTGGACAAGCTGGCCAGGCTGCGCGACGAGCTGGGCAACGGCCTGATCACCAAGGTCCAGGGCACCGGCCTGCTGTTCTCCTGCGAACTCGACCCGTCCTACAAGTGCTACGGCGCCGGTTCGACCGAGGAGTACATGCGCGAGCGCGGCATCGGCGTCATCCACGGCGGCACCAACTCGCTGCGCTTCACGCCGCACTTCGGCGTCACCAGCGAGGAAGTCGACCTGGTCATCGACCACATCCGCAACGCCCTGCTCCACGGCCCGCGCAAGACCCAGGCCGCCGCGGCCTGAGTTCCGCGGCCCCTAAAGCCCCGCCGCTTTTCGCCAGAGCAACTGGGTGAGCGGCGGGATGCGGCCGGCAAGACCCAGCACGTGGCCGCGCAACAGGGTCGGCAGCAACGCGTCGTTGCTGAAGGCCCGGTTGATGGACTCGAAGGAATAGGCCGCCAGCGTGTTTTCGCTGCGCCGCGTGCGGGCCCAGCGGGCCAGGCGGTGCGGGCTGGCGACGTCGATGCCGCGGGCCCGTGCCTGTTGCCAGGAGGCGCGCAGCGCGGCGACGTCGCGCAGCCCCAGGTTCACGCCCTGCCCGGCCAGCGGATGCACCACGTGCGCGGCATCCCCGGCCAGCACCACGCGGCCGGCCACGATGTCGCTGGCCAGCTGGCGGCGAAGCGGGAACGCCGCCCGCGCCGATACCGAAGTGACCTCGCCCAGCCGCGCATCGAAGGCGCGCGTGAGTTCGCGACGGAAGCTTTCCTCGTCGGCATCCAGCAGGCGCTGGGCCTCGTCCGACGGCAGGCTCCAGACGATCGAACAGCGCCCATCGGCGCAGGGCAGGAAAGCCAGCGGGCCCGTCGGCAGGAAGCGCTGCCAGGCCGTGTCCTCGTGCGGGCGTTCGGTGCCGACGTAGGCGACCAGGCCGCGCTGGCCATAGTCGTGTGCCTGCGCCTCGAGGCCGGCGCAGGCGCGCACCTTCGAGGCCGCGCCGTCGGCGCCCAGCACCAGCCGCCCGTGCAGGACGGTGCCGCTGGCCAGCCAGACCGCGGCCAGGTCGTCCTGCTGTTCGATCGATTCAAGCTTGTCGGGGCAATGACGCTCGATGCCGGGGTCGCGCACGCAGGCTGCCCAGAGGCGATCCACCAGCAGCGCGTGCTCGACGATATGGCCCAGCGCCGGACGTCCGAAGGCATCGGCGTCGAAACACAGCTCGCCGCCGCCGGCCGCGTCCCAGACGCGCATGCGCCGGTAAGGCTGGGCGCGCGCCGCGCGGATCCCGTCCCATACACCGAGGTCGGCGAGCAGGGCGGCGTTGTCGGGTGCGAAGGCGTAGACGCGAAGGTCCGGGGCCTGGGCGTCCCAGGCCGGCGGCGCATGCGCCTCGACCAGGGCCACGCGCAGGCCGTCGCGGGCGGCAGCCAGCGCGGCGGCGGTGCCGACCACGCCCGCACCGACCACGATCAGGTCGAAGGGGTCACGGCGGCTCAAGCCCGCGGCCTCGACAGCTCGGGAACCTGGCCGCGGTAGCCCATCGCGCCCGCGGCCAGGGGAGCCGCCAGTCCGGGCAGGTGCCCCAGCGCAAGCAGCCCAAGCGAGCGAAGCACGTGCATCGGGAAGCCGTCATTGGCCGTCGCACGCGCCAGGCCATCGCTGAAGGCCAGCGTGCGGTCACGGTCCTCGCGGCGTGACTGCGCGTAGGCGTCCAGCCGCGCGGCGTCGCCCGGATCACCGCCATCGAGCCGCTGCGCGAGCGCCAGCGCATCGCGCAGCCCCAGGTTGAATCCCTGCGCGCCGATCGGATGGATCGACTGCGCGGCATTGCCCATCAGCACCGCCCGCGGCGCAACCAGGCGGTCGGCGACAACGCGCGTGAGCGGATAGGCGCTGCGTTTGCCGACCCGGCGCACGCGGCCGGCGCGCCAGCCGAACCGCTGCTGGAAATAATCGGCGTAGGCGGCATCGTCCAGCGCCAGCACCGCGTCGGCCCGTTCACGCGCGACCGCGCAGATGGCGCCGTAGTGGCCACCGGCCATGGGCAGCAGCGCCACCGGCCCCTGGTCGGTGAACCGTTCCCAGGCCGTGCCGTCCGGTGCCCGGTCGGTGGCCAGGCTGCAGACCACCAGGGTCTGCCGGTAATCGTGTTCGCTGGCGGCAATGCCGAGCGCGGCGCGCGCCAGTGAGCGGCTGCCGTCGGCGGCCACCAGCAGTCGGGCGCGCAGTTCGCGT
>CAXAYM010000009.1:0-20024 GCA_963973175.1 uncultured Arenimonas sp. | reverse complement strand
GGCCGGCGGCATCCGGCCGCCGATCGCCCCGGACCCCGTTCTACACGCCGTACGCCCCCACGCGTGAGACAATGTGCCCCATGACGTCCCCCGAACTGAGCCCCCTGGGCAAAGCCGTCGAATACGGCGGTGACTACGATCCTTCCCTGTTGTTCCCGATCGCCCGCGCCCAGTCGCGGGCGACGCTGGGCCTGGGCGACGAACTGCCCTTCGGCGGCGTCGACTTCTGGAACGCCTACGAGCTGAGCTGGCTCGATGGCCGGGGCAAGCCGCGCGTCGCGCTGGCCGAGCTGCGGGTGCCGGCCGCTTCGCCCAACATCATCGAATCCAAGAGCCTCAAGCTCTACCTGGGCAGCTACGCGATGGCGCGTTTCGCCGACACCGATGCCCTGCGCACGCAGCTGGTGGGCGACCTGACGCAAGCCGCCGGCGCCCCGGTCAGCGTGGTGCTGACGCCGGCGGGCTCGAACAACGTCGCGCTGATCGAAAACCTCGAGGGCGACCTGATCGACGACCTGCCGATCGAGATCAGCCACTACGGTCCGCCGCGTCCCGACTTCCTGTCCTGCGACGCCGAGACCAAGGCCGACGAGATCCTGGTCTCGCACCTGCTCAAGTCCAACTGCCCGGTCACGGGCCAGCCGGACTGGGCCAGCGTGCAGATCCGCTACGCCGGACCGCGCATCGCCCGCGACGGCCTGCTGCGCTACCTGGTGTCGTTCCGCCAGCACAGCGATTTCCACGAAAGCTGCGTCGAGCGCATCTTCATGGACCTGATGCAGCACTGCGCGCCGACGCGGCTGGCGGTGTACGCTCGTTACACCCGCCGCGGCGGCCTGGACATCAACCCCTTCCGGGCCACCCCGGGCCTGCCGCTGCCGGGCAATCCGCGCACCAACCGCCAGTAGCCGCCACCCACCGCCGAGCCCGACGAGCCGCCCATGCGCCCGATCCTGACGTCCCTCGCCCTGTCGATGTCCCTGCTGCTGGTCGCCTGCGGGGGTGACGACGAAGCTGCACCCGCGGATGACGCCGCCGCGCCCGCGCAGGCGGCCGCCGACGTCGCGGAAGCAGCGGACCTGCCCGAAGAAGCACCGATGCCCGGCGGCGACTTCCGCGTGGTCGCGGTCGAACTGGGCACGGAACTGGACGAGGAGGGTCGCGTGCCCCGCCCCCAGGACGTCTTCACCACGGTCGACACCATCCACGCCGCGGTCGTCGGCGTCGGCAGCAGCCCGGGCCTGACCCTGTCGGCACGCTGGCTGCTCGAGGACGGCACCCAGGTCGCCAAGGCCGGCCAGGCGCTGGTGCCCGAAGCCCCGACGGTGACCACCTTCAGCATCACCCAGCCCGAGCCCTGGCCGGCCGGTGCCTACCGGGTGGAAATCGCGATCAACGAACGCGTCGTCGAAACCCGCAGCTTCACCGTCCAATAACCCTTCGAGCTTCCGTGGCCCATGAGCCATCCCTGCCTGCGCTGCGGCGCCTGCTGCGCCACCTTCCGCGTCTCCTTCCACTGGTCGGAAGCCCAGCCTGACAACCCCGACGGCCCGCCGGCCGAACTGGTGATGCCGCTGCGGCGGCACGAGCTGGCCATGCGCGGCACCGAAGGCAGCCACCCGCGCTGCATCGGCCTGCGCGGCAGCATCGGCGTGGACGGCCACTGTGGCATCTACCCGAATCGCCCCTCGGTCTGCCGTGAAGTCGAACCGAGTTGGGAGTTCGGCCGGCACAGTCCCCAGTGCGACAAGGGCCGCATGGCCCATGGGCTCAAGCCGCTGACGCCCGAAGACTGGGCGATGCAGCCGGTGCTGCTCCCGGCCGTCGACCAGGTCCCGCTGGAAGCCGCGCCGCTGCCCGCGCTGGACGCCCTGCCGCCGGCTTACGCCGAACCGCCGCCTTCACCCGACGCGGGGCCTCTTCTGTCCTGAGGGCGCACGTACTCTCCCGTAGGGCCCGCGCGCTTTCCCCAGCCCCGCGTAACCGCGACAATGCGGGGCTGACTCCACGGGATCAAACCACCATGTCCGATACGCCCAAGATCATCTACACGCTGACCGACGAAGCCCCGTTCCTGGCGACCCAGTCGCTGCTGCCGGTCGTGCAGGCCTTCGCCGGCGCCGCCGGCATCGCCGTCGAGACGCGCGACATCTCGCTGTCGGGCCGTATCCTGGCGCAGTTCCCGGACCGCTTGCGCGAGGACCAGCGCATCGGCGACCACCTTGCCGAACTCGGCGAGCTGGCCACCAAGCCGGAAGCCAACATCATCAAGCTGCCCAACATCAGCGCCTCGGTGCCGCAGCTCAAGGCCGCGATCAGCGAACTGCAGTCCCAGGGCTACGACCTGCCCGACTACCCGGACGAGCCCAAGACCGACGCCGAGAAGGACATCAAGGCCCGCTACGACCGCACCAAGGGCAGCGCGGTGAACCCGGTGCTGCGCGAGGGCAATTCCGACCGCCGCGCGCCGAAGTCGGTGAAGGCCTTCGCCCGCAAGCATCCGCACCGCATGGGCAAGTGGAGCGCGAGCTCCAAGTCCCACGTGTCGCACATGGACGGCGGCGACTTCTACGGCAGCGAACAGTCGGCGATCATCGACCAGGACGGCAGCCTGAAGATCGAACTGCTGCGCACCGACGGCGTCACCACGGTGCTGCGTGAATCCGTTCCGGTGCAGCACGACGAGATCGTCGATGCCGCCGTGATGAACCGCCAGCGCCTGGCGGCCTTCGTCGCCGAACAGATCACCGACGCCCGCGCCCGCGGCGTGCTGTTCTCGCTGCACCTCAAGGCCACGATGATGAAGGTGTCCGACCCGATCATGTTCGGCGTCGTCGTCGGCGAGTTCTACAAGGACGTGCTCGACCGCCACGCCGACGCGCTGGCCGAAGTCGGCTTCGACCGCAACAACGGCATCGGCGACCTCTACGCGCGCCTGGACAAGCTGCCCGAAGCCACCCAGGCGGCGATCAAGGCCGAACTCGAGGCGCTCTACGCCGCCCGCCCGGGCCTGGCGATGGTCAACTCCGACAAGGGCATCACCAACCTGCACGTGCCCAGCGACGTCATCGTCGACGCCTCGATGCCGGCGATGATCCGCGACTCGGGCTGCATGTGGAACGCCGCCGGTGAACTGCAGGACACCAAGGCCGTCATCCCCGACCGCTGCTACGCCGGCATCTACCAGGCGGTGATCGACGACTGCAAGGCCCACGGCGCCTTCGACCCCGCCACGATGGGCAGCGTGCCCAATGTCGGCCTGATGGCGCAGAAGGCCGAGGAATACGGCTCGCACGACAAGACCTTCCAGATCTCCGGCGACGGCATCGTGCGCGTCAGCGACGAGGCCGGCCGCACGATCTTCGAACACCCGGTGATGGCGGGCGACATCTGGCGCATGTGCCAGACCAAGGACGCGCCGGTGCGCGACTGGGTGAAGCTGGCCGTGGACCGCGCCCGCCTGAGCGACACCCCGGCCGTGTTCTGGCTGGACGAGAACCGCGCCCACGATGCGCAGCTGATCGCCCGCGTGAAGGGCTACCTGCAGGACTACGACACCGACGGCCTGGACATCCGCATCCTGGCGCCGGTGGACGCGATGAAGCTGTCGCTCGAACGCATCCGCGCCGGCAAGGACACGATCTCGGTCACCGGCAACGTGCTGCGCGACTACCTGACCGACCTGTTCCCGATCATGGAGCTGGGCACCAGCGCCAAGATGCTGTCGATCGTGCCGCTGATGGCCGGCGGCGGCCTGTTCGAAACCGGCGCCGGTGGTTCGGCGCCCAAGCACGTGCAGCAGTTCACCGCCGAGAACTACCTGCGCTGGGATTCGCTGGGTGAGTTCCTGGCGCTGGCGGCGTCGCTGGACCACGTCAGCGAGCGCTGGCTGAACTCGCAGGCGCCGGTGCTGGCGAAGACCCTGGACGAAGCCAACGCCCGCATCCTGGACGAGAACCGTTCGCCCGCGCGCAAGGTCGGCCAGCTCGACAATCGGGGCACCCACTTCTACCTGGCGCAGTACTGGGCCAAGGCCCTGGCCGACCAGGACGAAGATGCCGCGCTGAAGGCGAAGTTCGCGCCGCTGGCCAAGCGGCTGCTGGACGAAGAAGCGACGATCCTGGCGGAACTGCTGGCGGTGCAGGGCAAGCCCGTGGACATCGGCGGTTATTACCGCCCGGACCTCGCCAAGGCCAGCGAAGCCATGCGTCCCAGCGCCACGTTCAACGCGGCCTTGGCGTCGCTCTGACGCAATGGGGGCGGGCACCCCTGGGTGCCTGCCCCGGGATTCCCTAGCCCGGAAACTCGCCTTCCGGAACCGGTCGCGAGAAGAGATATCCCTGCAAGGTCTGGCATCCCATCCCGGCCAGGTTGCTCGCTTGATCGTCGGTTTCCACGCCCTCGGCCACGAGCTCCATGCCCAGGGCCTGGCCCAGCGAGATGATGGTTCGGACGATGGCCAGGTCGTCCTTGTTTTCAAGATGGCCCCTCACGAACGACTGGTCCAGCTTGAGCGTCTGCGCAGGGAAACTCTTTAGGTAGGTCAGGCTCGAGTAGCCAGTACCAAAGTCGTCAATCGACAGGCGGATGCCGAGTGCCCGGATCCGCTGCATCAGCTCGCGCGCGGCAGCGACGTTGGTCATCAGCGTGTTTTCGGTGATCTCCAGCTCGAGATGTTGCGGCGACAACCCGGCTTCGCCCAGAGCGGCCTGGAGGGTCTCGAGTAGCGATGGTTCGGCAAACTGCACGGCCGAAATGTTGACGCTGATGCGGAACTTCGGCCACTGCTTGCACCACTTTCCGGCAGCCATGCAGGCCTGTCGCAGGACCTGCTCACCGATCGGCACGATCAGGCCGGTCTCCTCGGCCAGGGGGATGAAGACCATGGGCGGTACGAGCTCGCCCCCACGGCCGCGAAGGCGCACCAAGGCTTCGGCACCTATGACATGGCGCCCCGATGCGTCATACATGGCCTGGTAGTGCACTTCCAGACGGCCCTCCTGCAATGCATCCCTCAACTCCCGCTCGGCACGGATGCGCTGGACCAGACGCTGCTCGAAGTCGGCGGAGTAGAAGCAGGTCTGGTTGCGGCCATCTTCCTTGGCGCGGTACATCGCCAGATCGGCGTTGCGCAGCAGGCCTTCCTGGTCCTCGCAATCGTCCGGAAAAATGCTGATTCCTCCGCTGAGCGTTACTGCGATCTCGTGCTGTTCGAAGACAAAGGGCTGGCGAGCCTCTGCCGACAGCAGCATCGCGAGCCCAGCGACGTCCTCGGGCGATTCCGCCTCCGGCAAAAGTACGACGAACTCGTCCCCGCCGAGTCGCGCGAGCGTGGCGCCTCCTGGCAGGACCCGCTGCAAGCGCGAGGCCAACAGTTGGATCACACGGTCGCCAATGACATGCCCGGCCGTGTTGTTGGTGAGCTTGAAATTGTCGATGTCGAACAGGATCAATCCGACCCGCGAGTTCTTCTGTGTGGCGCGTCGAATGGCCAGGCTGATGCGATCCTGCAACAGGACCCGGTTCGGGAGGTCCGTCAATGGATCGTGATTGGCCAGATGGGACATCTTGATGGCCATGGCCCGGGCCTCGCTGACATCGTGGAAAACAATGATCGCGCCTCGAATTTCGCCCTGGGCGTCCCTGATGGGGGCCGCCGAATCCTCTACCTGGTACACGACCCCGCCCAGGGCGTTGAGCCGGCAGTTGAGGCCCATGGCCACCGTGCGGCGTTCAGACAGGGCGAGATAGACCGGGTTCTTCAGTTGTCGGCCGGACTCACCCTCCGTCAGGGGCATCACGATCTCGATGGCTTGGTTCCGCGCCTGTACTGCCGTCCAGCCCGTCATCTGCTCCGCGATCGGATTCATGAAGGTCACGCGGCCGATTGTGTCGACGGCGATGACTGCATCGCCGATTGATGTCAGCGTGACCCGCAACAACTCCTTTTCTTCAACCAGGGCCCTTTCGGCCAGCTTGAGCCGGCTGATGTCGGTGAACAGAAGCAGGACGAAACCCTCGGGGAGACCCGGGCCCGCCGGCACGGCCGACAGGCGGACCACACGGTCGTCCTCCCCGGGCACGCGGACCTGAACTTCTCCCTCGGCCGGATAGCCCCCACGGGCCCGCAAGAGGACGGGTTCGACCTGGGCCATAAAGTCCTCGTCCAGGCAATCAGCCAATCGCGCCCCTGGCTCAATTGTATTGAGCATGGAAAAGGCGACTGGTCCTGAGCCGTTGACGTACCTGACCCCGCCTTCCAGATCCATGCAAACCACACGGGCAGGCAAGCCGCGCAGGAGCTGGTCCATCTCCGCCCGCGCGAGAAGCAGTGCGTCCGATCGCTGCTTGAGCAGCAGATGATTGCCCACCCGCATCCGGCAGGTGTTGATGTTGATGGGCTTGGCAAGAAAATCGACCGCGCCCTCGCGGAAGGAGGCAGGTTCGAAGTGGTGGGGGTCGTGGCCGGTGACGAAGATCAGCGAGCATGCGGCCGTCGCAGGTTCGTCACGCAACGCACGTGCAACCTCGAAGCCCGACATGCCCGGCATTTCAATATCAAGGATGACGACGTCCGGCCTCTGGGCACGGGCCAGTTCGAGGGCGCGGGTCGCGCTCGTACACACGAACACCTCGCCCAAGCCATCCACGGCCTGCGCCAGCACTTTCGCGCTGTCCGGGGAGTCATCGACGATCAGCAACTTCCCGACCCGATCTGGCGACATGACCGAATCCATGCTTATATGATTCTTGCGATATCCCGTTTCTTGTATCGCTGATCCGGGCCCAATTGCAATATGCCCATCGCGACCTGAGAAAACGTCTCTCCTGAAGCAAAGATAGCCAGAGGTAGGGTCGGGATGACTGGAATCCTACGGGAAAACAAGGTCCTTCTGGCCATCCTTCTGCTCACCGCCGGGTTGTCGGCAGGCACCTACCTTTACGTTGGCAGATACAACGAGCAACGCGCCCAGGAGGAGTTCGATCGCGTTGCCGCATCCGCCGCCGAGGATGTTCGCCTGCGTGTTTCGAGCTACGAGTTCGGCGCCAGGGGAGCCCGCGGCGCGATCGTGGCCGCTGGGGTGCACGAGGCATCACGCGAGCGTTTTGTGAACTACATGCGAACCCGGGACCTGCCGGTGGAGTTCCCCGGCGCCCTGGGCTTCGGCTACATCCGCCGCGTCCCCCGCGACGGACTCGTGTCTTTCCTGGAAGAAGCCCGCGCAGACGGATTCCCGAGGTTTTCGCTACGCGAACTCGATGCCCACGCCGGCGACCACTACATCATTCAGTACATCGAGCCCAGTGGCCCCAACCATGAGGCCATTGGTCTGGACATAGGGTCCGAGGCCAACCGGCGGCTGGCCGCCGACCGAGCGATGCTGTCGGGCCAGGCAACGCTCACCGAGCCGATTACGTTGGTGCAGGCCACGGGCAAACCTGCGCGGGGCTTTTTGCTGCTGCTGCCGGTCTACGATCCGGCGCGCTCCCACTCCACGCCGACCGAGCGGCAGGCTGCCCTGGTGGGCTGGGCATATGCGCCGCTCATCGTCGATGATGTTCTTCGCCATATCGGCGCGACGCTTGACGATTTCACGCTTTCCATCCGCGATCCGGACTCGGACGATGTAACCGTTCCTTTCTATATTTCGGAGAGGGAAACGAACGAAGGTGCGCCGAAGGCACGACGGCAGCTGCCGCTTTTTGGTCGCCAGTGGGAGCTCGAATTCACTGCGTCGCGCGCATTCTCCGATAGCCTGGGTCTGGTCGCCCCTGGCGTGCCAGCCGGACTGCTGCTGGCCATCGGTGTGCTTGCGGCCTTGTCGGCGCGCTACTATTTCAGCACGGCACGCATGCGGCAGCGGCTGCAAGCGGACCGGGCACGGACGGCCGCCCTGTTCAACCAGTCGCAGGACGCGATCCTGGATCTGGATCTGGATACGCGCCTGATCAACGCGAACACCGCCGCCACCGCGCTGCTGGGAAATCGCCTGGATGTAGCGAGGGAACGCTCAGCCATCGATGCGCTGGCTATCGTCGAGGGAGAAGCCAACCTGCGCAGGGCATTGGACTCGGTCGCCAAGGGAGAGCCACAGGCGACGGTGGAAATACGCCTTCACGGAGAAGGCCGCGACGAGAGCCATAGTGTTGCCATTGTCTCAGCCGTGCAGGCCGCTGACGGCGACAGAACAAGCCTTTCCATCACGCTGCGCGACGTCTCCCGCCAGCGGGCGGTGGAGGAAACGCTCAGTGAGATTTCGGTGCTCACCTCGGCACAACTGGGCGAGGACTTCATGAGCGCGGCGGCCAATGCGCTCGGGCGACTGCTTCGCGCTGACCTGGTCACCATTGACCGGATCGCGCCTGACGATCCAGAACAGGCCGTCGTGCTGGCAGCCTGCCGCGAGGGCGTGGATACTCCCAGATGGCGATACGCGCTGGGCTCCGCCACGAACAGCCAGGCCGAGCCCACGCTGGGCACGGCCCTGCCGACGAGCGACCGGCAGCGGGGCTCGCGCGTGCACTTGGATGCCGCCGGGCGCCTACCCACCCCCCTGCCCGGCTTCACTGCAGCCAGCTGTATCTCGCTTTCCTTGCACGACACCCAAGGCCGGCGTTTTGGTCATCTCTCGGTATTCCACGGCCAGCGAGCCATGCCGGCCGACTTCGAGCGGGCTTTCGAGGTCGCCCGGCTGTTCAGTCATCGCGTAGAAGCGGAGATGCGGCGCATGCTGGCCGAACAGGAGCGCATGGCCGCCGAGGCTCGGCTCAGGGAGCTAAACGAGTCGCTGGAACGGCAGGCCGCCGAACGAACCCGGCAGCTTCGCCATACCCTGATCCTGCAGGAAAAAATTGTCGCGGGCGCGGGCGTCGCTCTGATCGCCACTGACAAGGAAGGCGTGATTACCCTGTTCAACCCCGCTGCAGAGTCGCTCTTGGGTCGCCGCGCGGACGAACTGGTAGGCAAGGCGACGCCGGCTGTCTTCCATGACGCGGCCGAGGTGGAGCAGCGCGCGAGGGAGATTTCAGTGGCACTGGGACGGCCATTCCCGCCTGGGTTCGAGGTCTTTGTGCACGGCGTCGACCGGAACACCACCACCAGCCGGGATTGGACCTATCTGCATGCATCGGGGACGCGCATCCCGGTCCTGCTGGGCATTTCCCAGCTTCAGGACGACGACGGAACCGTGCTGGGCTACCTGGGCGTTGCGGTGGACATGCGAGCCCAGCGCGAGCAAGCCGAAGCACTTCGCCGCGCGGTCGAGCGGTCCGAGAGTGCGACCCGCGCCAAATCGGAGTTCCTGGCCAACGTCAGCCATGAGATACGGACCCCGATGAACGCGATCCTTGGCATGATGCAGTTGCTCGCATCAACGCATCTCGACTCACGACAGCAGGAGTTCGTACGCAAGTCCGAGGGCGCGGCGCATTCGCTACTTTCGATCCTCAACGACGTGCTCGACTTCTCGAAGATCGAGGCCGGAATGATGTCGGTCGAGAAGCAGCCTTTTTCCCTTCAGTCCCTGCTGTCCGAGCTTTCCATCATCTGCGAGGGTCTTGCGGCCAAACCCGGCGTCGAAATTGCTTTTGATGTCGACTCCCGTCTTCCCGATCGGTTCCTGGGCGACGCGCTGCGCATAAAGCAGGTACTGACGAACCTCCTCGGCAATGCCATCAAGTTCACCGATGCCGGACACATCATCCTATCTATCAGGCCGGAAAGCGCAGAAGCCGACTGCTGGACGATCGAGTTTTCCGTCAAGGACACCGGCATCGGCATTCCCGAGAACCTGCAGGCGCATATTTTTTCCAGCTTCGCACAAGCTGAAGCCAGCACCGCCAGGCGGTACGGCGGCACCGGACTTGGCCTGTCCATCTGCGATCGCCTGGTGGCGATGATGGGCGGCCGGATGAACCTGCGCAGCGTGCCGGGGCGTGGAAGCACATTCTTTTTCTCCATCTCATTGCCCCACCTGGCAGAAGATGAGACGGGCAGTGCAACTGCCGTGGCACCACGAAGCGTGCTGATCGTGGAATCCAACGAGGTAGCCCGTGACATCCTGCAAGGCCTGTGCCGCCAGCTGGGCTGTGTGGTGCGGTCGACCCGGGATTGCACCGAGGCCCGTCGCTTGCTCGCGGAGCATGAGGTGGACGCGTTGCTTCTTGCTTGGTCCGACCACCAGGAGGCGCTGCTCGAAGATTTGGTTGGCCTGGCCGACGAACTCCGTGGGAGGGTGCGCCATGGCGTCGTCTTCATCGCCTCGGGTTCGCGCCACCGCCTGCTGCTCGAAGTCAGGGCCAGGGGCCTGCAGCACGTTCGCTACCTGTCCAAGCCTGTGCTGTTGTCTTCCTTGGCCACAGGCCTGTCCTCTTTGGGGAATCAGGAGCCGGAGGTTTGCGCGCCGGGGGATGGGCCGGTCCCGGGCCAGACGCTGGCGGGCGTCCGCGCGCTGGTGGTCGACGACAACCCGATGAACCGGGACGTCGCGCGCGACGTGCTGGAAGCCGAGGGCGCCGAGGTCCGTCTTTGCATCGGCGGCCAGGAGGCACTTGATTGCCTGGAGGATGAGCCGGATTGGCCGGGTTTGCTGCTGACCGACATCCAGATGCCGGGCTTGGATGGTTACGCGTTGTCGCGCCGGGTGCGCCAGGACCCGCGATTCGCGAACTTGCCAATACTTGCGCTGACGGCGCACGTTACCGAGTCGGACCAGGCGGCTTGCCTTGCCGCCGGCATGAACGGGCATGTCGGAAAACCGATCAATGTCGTCGATCTGCGCAACCAGATTCTTCATTGCCTCGGCCGCGGGAACGGGGTTGCCGCACCAGGAGCCGCAAAGCGGCTGAAACTTTCCGGGCTGGCTGCGGCGCAACGCCGCTTCCAGGATCATCCCTCGGCGTTCCAAGGCGCTTTGCGCAGTTTCCTGGAGAATGCACCCGTTCTGCTGGCCGATCTTGTCGGCGAGTCCTCTTCACTCCAGGACCGGTGCCGAAGCGCCCATACGCTCAAGGGCAACGCCGCAACAGCGGGTTGCGATGAGCTCGCCACTCTCGCGGGCGAAGCCGAGCATCACCTGCGTTCCGGCAATGACATCGTCCCCGCGCAAAGGCATGCGTTGCAGGCAAGCCTCGCGCAAGCATTGCAGGAGGTAAAAGACTACCTTGATCATCATCCCGGCCAGCCAACGCCAGCACCGCCCTCCCGGGCCGCGATGCAGGCCGACGAGCTCAGGGACAAGCTCATCGCCCTGCACGATCTGCTTGTTGAGTGCAATTTGCGGGCCGTGGCGGAAGCCGAGGAGCTGATCGCACGCTGGCCGGGTGCTGCGCCCGCGATGGCTGCAGACATGCTGGCGAGAGCGCGGGATTTCGATTTCGAGGGTGCCCTCCAGCGCTGCGGGATCTTGCTGTCCACCCTGGGAGGCGATCATCCGTGACGCAGGCTGATTTCCCCACGACGTTTGCGAGTCCTCCCGTGCTTCTGTTGGTGGATGACGATCCCGGCAACCTGCGTTTGCTCGCCGGACTGCTGGGCGACTCCTATGAGCTTCGGCTGGCCACCCGGGCGGAGGCCGCGCTCCAGATCGCCGCCAGCCAGCACCCGGACCTGATCCTGATGGACGTGATGCTGCCGGGAATGAGTGGGCTGGAGGCATGCCGTCGACTGGCCCAGGACCCGGGCACGATGGACATTCCGGTGATTTTCATCACCGGCGGCTCCTCCGAGGACGACGAGCTGGCGTGTTGGGACGCCGGCGGCGTGGACTTCGTGAGCAAGCCTGTCCACCCCGTGACGCTGGCGCGCCGTGTCGCCGTGCACATCAAGCTCAAGCAGCAGGCGGATCGCCTGCGCGAATTGGCGGGCACCGACGCGTTGACCGGCTTGGCCAATCGTCGCACCTTCGATTCCCATGCCTCGCGTGAGTGGCGCCGTTGCCGTCGCTTGCACCTGCCGCTGTCGCTGGCGATCCTGGACGTGGACTGGTTCAAGGCCTTCAATGACCACTACGGGCATGCTGGCGGCGATAGGGCCTTGCGGCTCCTGGCCGACACTCTCCGGAGGCTCTGCACGCGGGCTGGCGACACCGTCGCGAGGCTCGGCGGCGAGGAGTTCGCCCTGCTGATGCCAAATACCAATGCCGAGGGAGCACGGACTCTGCTTGGCCGCCTGCTGGAAGCCGTGGACTCCCTGCAGGAACCCCATGCCGCCTCTCCGCTGGGACAGCTGAGCATCAGTGCCGGCATTGCTTCGGTCGAGCCGGAAACAGGAGGTGACCTTGCCTCCCTGATGGCACTCGCTGATCGTCGTCTTTACCTAGCGAAAGCCGCCGGGCGGGCCCGCTGGGTGGACGCCGGGTAACTCCGGCGCCCACCCTCCACGGTTCAGCCGTGCAGGTCGAAGCGGTCGGCCTCCATGACCTTGGTCCAGGCCGCGACGAAGTCGTCGATGAACTTCTGGCCGGCGTCGCTGGCGGCATAGACTTCGGCCAGCGCGCGCAACTGCGCATTGGAGCCGAACACCAGGTCCGACACCGTGCCGGTCCACTTGAGCTCGCCGGTCTTGCGGTCACGGCCCTCGAGGATGTCGCGGTTGTTTTCCGAACGCTTCCACTTGGTGCGCATGTCGAGCAGGTTGCGGAAGACCTCGTTGTTCAGCGTGCCCGGGGTCTTGGTGAACACGCCGTGGCTGGCGCCCTTGTAGTTGGCGCCCAGCGAACGCAGGCCGCCCACCAGCACCGTCATCTCCGGCGCGCTGAGCCGCAGCAGCGCGGCGCGGTCGACCAGCATCTCGGCCTCGGAGCCTTCGAAGCCCTTGGCGACGTAGTTGCGGAAACCGTCCACCTTCGGCTCCAGCGGGGCGAACGAGTCCGCATCGGTCATCTCGTCGGTGGCGTCGGTGCGGCCCGGATGGAAGGGCACGGTGATGTCGAAACCGCCCTTCTTCGCCGCCGCTTCGACCGCTGCGTTGCCGGCCAGCACGATCAGGTCGGCCATCGAGATCTTCTTGCCGCCGCCGGCGGAGGCGTTGAAGTCCTTCTGGATGCCTTCGAGCGTGGACAGCACCCTGGCCAGCTGCTCGGGCTGGTTCACTTCCCAGTCCTTCTGCGGCGCCAGGCGGATGCGCGCACCGTTGGCACCGCCGCGCTTGTCGCTGCCGCGGAAGGTCGAGGCCGAGGACCAGGCGGTGTAGACCAGTTCCTGCGTCGTCAGGCCGGAATCGAGCACGGTCTTCTTCAGCGCGGCCACGTCGTTCGCGTCCACCAACGGGTGGTCGACGTCGGGCACCGGGTCCTGCCAGATCAAGACTTCCTTGGGCACGTACTTGCCCAGGTAGCGGTTGCGCGGACCCATGTCGCGGTGGGTCAGTTTGAACCAGGCGCGCGCGAAGGCGTCGGCGAACTCGTCCGGGTTGTCCTTGAAGTGGCGCGAGATCTTCTCGTAGGCCGGGTCCATGCGCATGGCCATGTCGGCCGTGCTCATCATCAGCTTTTCCTTGCGGCCCGGGTCGTGGGCGGCCGGCGCCATGTCTTCTTCCTTCAGTCCCTTGGCCTGCCACTGCTGCGCACCGGCCGGGCTCTTGGTCAGCTCCCAGTCGTACTTGAACAGCACGTCGAAGTAGCTCATGTCCCACTTCGTCGGCGTCGGCGTCCAGGCGCCTTCCAGCCCGCTGGTGATGGTGTGGCCGGCCATGCCGGACTCGTAGCCGTTCACCCAGCCCAGGCCCTGGTGCTCGATGTCGGCGCCCTCGGGCTCGACCTGGACCAGGGACGCGTCGCCGGCGCCGTGCGCCTTGCCGAAGGTGTGGCCGCCGGCGGTGAGCGCGACGGTCTCGTAGTCGTTCATGGCCATGCGCGCGAAGGTGTCGCGGATGTCGCGGGCCGACAGCAGCGGGTCCGGGTTGCCGTCCGGGCCTTCCGGATTCACGTAGATCAGGCCCATCTGCACCGCGGCCAGCGGGTTGGCCAGGTCGCGTTCGCCGGAATAGCGGCTGTTGTCCTTGTCGCTGGTCGACAGCCATTCCTGTTCCGGGCCCCAGAACACGTCGGCCATCGGCTCCCAGATGTCGGTGCGGCCGCCGCCGAAGCCGAAGGTCTTGAAGCCCATGGATTCGAGCGCGACGTTGCCGGTCAGGATGAACAGGTCGGCCCAGGACAGCTGCTTGCCGTACTTCTGCTTGATCGGCCAGAGCAGGCGGCGCGCCTTGTCGAGATTGCCGTTGTCGGGCCAGCTGTTGAGCGGCGCGAAGCGCTGGTCGCCGGTGCCACCGCCACCGCGGCCGTCATGGATGCGGTAGGTGCCGGCCGCGTGCCAGGCCATGCGGATGAAGAAGGGGCCGTAGTGGCCGTAGTCGGCCGGCCACCAGTCCTGCGAATCGGTCATCAGGGCATGCAGGTCCTTGATGACGGCGTCGAGGTCGAGCTTCTTGAACTCTTCGCGGTAGTCGTAGTCCTCACCCATCGGGTTGGCCCGGGGCGAATGGCCGTGGAGGATGCCGAGGTTGAGCTGGTTCGGCCACCAGTCCGCGTTGGTCCAGGCGCCGGTGATGGCCTGGCTGCGGCTTCCGCCCGAGAAGGGGCATTTTGCTTCGTTGGACATGGCGTTCTCTCCTAGGATCGGCGGATGGTCAGGACAGAGTGCTCCCCCCGTTTCGATAGGTGAAGTTCTTTTTTCCAATGGCAGCCATAGCGGCTGGCTATCGAAAGCGGCCGGGCGCCATTGCGGGGGCTTAACAGGCCCGCGTGATAGCCTCCGGGCTCGTTTTCACGCCCCGGAGCCTTTCCATGCGAACCACGCGCACCCCCCTTGCCATCGCTTTCGCCCTCTCGCTGGGGCTGGCTGCCTGCAGCCCGGCTACCGAGGAGCCGGTTGCCGCACCCGGGGCCGCCCCGGAGACCACGGCCGCCGACAGCGCCGAACCCGCCGACCGCAACGCCCAGGCCGACCCCATGGACGCGGTGCTGGCCGGCGACTGGCGCGATCCCGACAACGCGGCCCGCGACGCCTGGCGCCATCCGCGTGAAACCCTGGCCTTCTTTGGCGTCGGCCCCAGCCAGACCATCGTGGAAATCTCCCCGGGCGGCGGCTGGTACACCGAGATCCTGGCGGCGCTGCCGGGTGAGAAGGGGCGCTACATCGGCGTGATCAACGATCCGGCCAAGTCCGGCAACGAGCGCGCCCAGAACTACTACACCGAAGCCAACACCAAGCTGCGCGACAAGCTGGCGGCCCGCGCGGACGTTTACGGCGACGCCACCCTGGTCGAGATCGACCCCAAGGCGCCGGTGATCGGCGAGCCGGGTTCGGCCGACGTGGTGCTGACCTTCCGCAACGTGCACAACTGGGTGATGGCCGGCAACGAGGCGGCGATGTTCCAGGCCTTTTACGACGTGCTGGCCCCGGGCGGCGTGCTGGGCGTGGTCGAGCACCGCGCGGCGGCCGGCAAGACCCTGGCCGAGGTGAAGACCTCCGGCTACCTGCCCGAGGACTACGTGATCGGCCTGGCCGAAGCCGCCGGGTTCGTGCTCGAGGAAAAGAGCGAGATCAACGCCAACCCGGCCGACACCAAGGACCACCCCAACGGCGTCTGGACCCTGCCGCCGGGCAACAACCACGACGAAGCCGACAGCGCCAAGTACGCCGCCATCGGCGAAAGCGACCGCATGACCCTGCGCTTCGTGAAGCCCCAGGCCGAATAACTCCGGATACCTGTAGGAGCGCCTGGAGGCGCTCCTACAGGGCCGTCGCCAGTTCACCGGTCTGCAGGCGCCAGAGGGCGGCGTAGGCGCCGCCCTTCTCCACCAGTTCATCGTGGCTGCCGGACTCGACGATGCGGCCGGCGTCCATCACGTGGATCACGTCGGCATGCCGCACCGTGCTCAGGCGGTGCGCGACCACCAGCGTCGTGCGGCCCTTCGCGGCGCGGGCCAGGGAACGCTGGATCGCGGCTTCGGTTTCGTTGTCCACTGCCGACGTCGCCTCGTCGAGCACCAGCACCTTCGGATTCCGGTAGATCGCCCTGGCCAGGGCGATGCGCTGGCGCTGGCCGCCGCTGAGGTTGCCGCCGCGTTCTCCCACTTCGCTGTCGTAGCCCAAGGGCAGGGCGTCGATGAAGGCGTGGGCTTCGGCGGCACGCGCGGCCGCTTCGACCCTGGCCCGGTCGGGCTGGCGCTCCCCGTAGCCGATGTTGTCGGCGACGGTGCCGTCGGTCAGGAAGGGCTCCTGGGCGACGTAGCCGATCGTGCGTCGAAGTGATGCCGGCGCGATGCCGGCCAGGTCGCAGCCGTCGATCAGGAGCCGGCCCTGCTTCGGGTCCAGGAACCGGAGCAACAGCTTGAGCAGCGTGGACTTGCCGGCGCCGGTGCCGCCGACCAGCGCGACCGTCGCGCCGGCCGGGATGCGCAGGTGGATGTCCTGCACCGCCGGACGCCCGTCGTAGTCGAAACCTACGCCTTCGAAATGCAGTTCCCCTTGCGCGTCCGCAGGCAGCTCCCCGGCGCCATGCCGCGGCACCGGCATGTCGAGCAGGTCCATCACCCGGTTCACCGAGGCCATCGCACGCTGGTACAGGTCCACCATGTCGGCCAGGCGCGTCAGCGGCCAGAGCAGGCGCTGGGTCAGGTAAACGAGGGCCGAATAGCTGCCCACGCCCAGCTCGCCGCGCAGGGTGAGCACGCCGCCGTAAAGCAGCGTCGCCACGAAGCCGGCCAGGATGGCCATGCGGATCACAGGCGTGATCGCCGCCGAGAACCGGATGGCGTCGGCATTGCGCGCACGGAAGCCATCCGAGGCCTCGCGCAGGTGTTCGGCCTCGAAGTCCTCGGCCGTGTAGGCCTGGATGGTGGCCATGCCGGCGAGGTTGTTGTTGAGCCGCGAGGACACCGTGGCCGCCGCCTCGCGCGCGGCGGCATAACGCGGCGCCAGCCGCTTCTGGAACCAGAAGGCGCCCATCAGGATCAGCGGGATCGGCAGCATCGCCAGCACCGCCAGGCTGGCCGTGAGCACGAAGAACACCGCGCCCACCAGCAGCGAGGAAACCGCCACCTGGATGAGGTCGTTGGCGCCGGTGTTGAGGAACCGCTCGATCTGGTTGACGTCCTCGTTCATCAGCGCCATCAGCCGGCCGCTGCGTTCGCGCTCGATCACCGCCGGCGGCAGCTTCTGCAGGTGGCCATAGGCCGCCTGGCGTAGCCCATGCTGCAGCTCCTGGGCCAGCCCGCGCCACTTCACCGCCAGCAGGTATTCGAACAGCGACTCAAGCATCCACACCAGGATCGACAGCGCCACCAGCAGGTACAGCTGGTGCAGCGGATCGGGTACGCCGAGGCCGGCGAGGAAGGAATCCTGCTGGTTCACCACCACGTCCACCGCCACGCCGATCAGGATCTCGGGAAGGACGTCGAAGAATTTGTTGAGCACCGAATAAACCGACGCGGCGACGACCGTGCCACGGTGGGGACGGGCGAATCCGGCGAGCCGGCGGAGGGGGTGTTGGCTGGACATGGCGGTTCCCTGCTCGGGCCGGTGCTGGCCCCGGCAGCATTTTCCCATGCGGCGTAGAATGGGCGGATGCTGATTGCCTTCAACAAGCCCTACGGCGTCCTGAGCCAGTTCACCGACAAGACGGTGCCACCGCGGCCTACGCTGGCCGGCTTCGAGCTTCCGGAGGGGGTTTATGCCGCCGGCAGGCTCGACCAGGACTCCGAAGGCCTGCTCCTGCTCTCGGACGACGGTCCCCTGATCGCCCGCATCAGCTCGCCCAAGTTCCACTGGCCCAAGACCTACCTGGCCCAGGTCGAAGGCGACGCCAGCGAAGAGCAGCTGACGGCGCTGCGCCAGGGCGTCGAACTCAAGGACGGCACCACCCGTCCGGCCAAGGCCCAGAAGCTGGTGGGAGCGCCGGACTGGCTCTGGTCGCGGGACCCGCCGGTGCGCCAGCGCAAGACGGTGCCCGACAGCTGGATCGAACTGACCATCACCGAAGGCCGCAATCGCCAGGTTCGCCGCATGACCGCAGCCGTTGGCCTGCCCACCTTGCGCCTGCTCCGCATCGCCGTCGGTCCGCACCGGCTCGAGGGGCTTCGCCCCGGCCAGTGGCGCGAAGAACCCCTGTAGCCAAACGCATTCCCGGGAGGCAGCGTGTCGTTCAAGGATCATTTTTCCGGACACGCGGCTGAGTACGCCGCCGCCCGCCCGACCTACCCCCACGCGCTCTACCAGTGGCTGGCCGACCAGTCCCGCCACCACGACCTGGTCTGGGATGTCGGCTGCGGCAACGGCCAGGCGAGCCTGGCGCTGGCGCACTGGTTCAACCGCATCCACGCCAGCGACGCCAGCCAGGCGCAGATCGACAGCGCGCCCGAACACCCCCGCGTGACCTGGCGCGTCGAAGCCGCCGAACACTGCAGCTTGCGCACGCATACGGTCGACCTGGTGACCGCGGCGCAGTGTTACCACTGGTTCGACCAGGAGCGCTTTTGCCACGAAGCGCTGCGCGTGCTCAAACCCGACGGGCTGTGCGCGGTGTGGTGTTATGGCAAGTCGCGCGTGGATCGCGATGTCGATGCCGTCTTCCACGCGCTGTACGAGGAGCGGCTGGGCCCGTACTGGCCGCGCGAGCGCCGTCACGTCGAGGACGGTTACCGGCACCTGCCCTTCCTTTTCGAGGCCCTGGGCGAAATCCCGCACCTGGAGATGACCCAGTCCTGGACCCTGGCCCAGTACCTGGCTTACCTGCGCAGCTGGTCGGCAAGCCAGCGCTGCCTGGCCGAAACCGGCCGCGACATGGTCACCGAACTACAGCCGCGCTTCGCCGAAGCCTGGGGTGATCCGGACCGGGAGCGTGAGGTGGGCTGGCCGCTGTCGATCCGCGCGGGGCGTTCGCCGCCGGCGGACCTGTGACGGTGGGAGGGACTGATGTCCCTCCCACACGACGGTGCTTAGCTGGCGGACTTTTTCGCCGCGGACTTGCGGGCGGTCTTGCGCGTAGATGCCTTCTTCGCAGGCGCCTTCTTGGCAGCCGACTTGCGCGCGGACGTCTTCTTCGCAGGCGCCTTCTTGCTGGCCGCCTTCTTGGCGGTGGCCTTCTTGGCCGTCACCTGGGTCGACTTCTTCGCGGTGCCACCGGCAGCGGCCTTCTTGCGCTTGTTCACCGCATACACGGCGGCGCCAACGGCAGCCAGGGCAGCGGCACCAACGGCGGTGCCGACCGGGTGTTTGCGGACGGCCTTGATCGCGGCGCTGGAGCCGCGCTTGACGGCGGCGGCGCCGGCACCGGCGCTGACAAGCGCGCCGGCCTTCTTGGCCAGGTCGGCCTTGTTCCAGGATTTCTTCGCCTTGGCGCCGGCATCACCCAGCTTGGTCATGGCGGTCGAAACAATCTTGCTCGTCTTGCTCATGTCGGGTCTCCGGGATTTTTATCGTTGTAGCGAGGGCTTGCCGATACAGCCTAACCCGAAAAACATGAACGTAACGCAGCGGGCGCCCCGGACGCCTAGGTTCCGCGCGGTTTTGCACGGTGGGTCGCGGTGGCCGTCCAGGGGTCTTCGGGCCAGGGATGGCGGGGGTAACGGCCCTTCATTTCCTTGCGCACTTCGGGGTAGGTGGCCTGCCAGAAGTTGCGCAGGTCCTGGGTCACCTGCAGGGGTTTGCCGCCGGGCGAGAGCAGGTGCAACAGCACCGGCACGCGACCCTCGGCCACGCGCGGCGTGTCGGCCAGGCCGAACAGTTCCTGCAGCTTCACCGCCAGCACCGGCGGACTCCCCTGGGCGTAGGTCACCGGGCGCTCGAGTCCGGAGGGAACGGTGATCCGGCGCGGAGCCAGCGTTTCGATGCGCTGGCGCAGCGCCCAGTCGAGTCCCGACGTGAGTGCGTCGCCCAAGGCCTGTTCGTCGAGCGCGTCCAGGCGGGTCTTGCCGGCGAAAGCGGGCTTGAGCCACTGCTCGCGGCTGGCCAGCAGCGCCTCGTCCGAGAAATCGGGGAAGCCCTGGTCGGGCAGCCACTCGCGCAGGCAGCGCACGCGTTCG
>CAXAYM010000008.1:0-21312 GCA_963973175.1 uncultured Arenimonas sp. | reverse complement strand
GGTGCGTATGGGCGCCACGAAGCGGATACCGCCCACCGCCACGGTGACGCTGTAGCGGCCGGCCCAACCCACCGCCGCGGCGTAGCCGACCTGGTCGATCCACTTCATCACCACGCCACCGTGCACCTTGCCGCCGTAGTTGACGTCGGTGGGCTCGGCCAGGAACCGGAAGGTCAGTTCGCGCTGTTCACCGCTCATCGGGCTTGCTCCTCGGGGTGCGGGTACCGGCGATCAGGCGCCGACGGAGGCATTGCCGGCGCGCGCGACTTCCTCGCGGACGCGGCGCCGGCGCATGCGCGCCTGCAGCTGGTCGCGGCGGCGGGCCAGGTCGCGGGCGCGGGCGATGCGCCCGGTTTCGTCGGTGGCCGTGCCCATGTCGTCCCGGGCCTGGCGGAAATCGTCGTAGGCCGCCACCACGTGGCGGATCTCCCGGAGCAGCAGCTCGAGCATGATGGCGTCGTCGAGCAGGCCGATCACCGCGACATCGTCCGGGATCAGGTCCTCGGGGTCGCTGAAATAGGCCAGCAGCTTCAGCACCTCGGCGCGCTCCACCTGCGGAAGCGCCCAGGCCTCGTCCTCGAGCATGTCCACCAGTTCGACCACCTGCAGCAGCCGCCGCCGGATATAGCCGGGCGCGGTTTCGATCGGCAGGGTCTGCAGGCTGTGCCGGGCCGCGGCGACGATGTCGCACTCCTCGGCGCAGGCCACGCGGCGCTCGGCCCGCTCCAGGGCCTCGTGGAAGCGCTCGATGTCCCCTGGCTCGAGTTCGAAGCTGATTTTCATGCCCCCATCCTACGCCAGCCTGAACATCGCATTCACCTGCCGAAAGGCCGGGGATGGCCCCGGAGCCCCGCATAGCGTAGAGTGCGCGACGTTTGCTGCACCGGCTGACCGTTTTCCCCCGGTATGCCCCGCCGCCAGGCCCAAGCCCGCTTGGACCTGCGCCAGGCCCCACTCCGCACGCCTTTCGCTGCGCAAACACGCCCGGCCGCCCCGGCCCGGCGCACAACCAGAAGAAAGACTCGCAGCGCGGTTTCAGGGAACGCTCCGGGTTACACCACGGAGCAATTCAATGAATTTCCAGTCCCTTGGGCTCGCGCCCGAGCTCGTCCGCGCGCTGTCGGACGTCGGCTACACCACCCCTACCCCGATCCAGGCCCAGGCCATTCCGCTGGCGCTGGCCGGCCACGACCTGATGGGCGGCGCCCAGACCGGCACCGGCAAGACGGCCGCGTTCGCCCTGCCGCTGCTGCACCGCCTGGCCCAGGCCGGCCCGGCGCGTGGTCCGCGCAAGCCGCGCGCGCTCGTGCTCACGCCGACCCGCGAACTGGCCGTGCAGGTCAATGACAGCCTGCGCACCTATGGCAAGCACCTGCGCATGAGCACGGCCACCGTCTACGGTGGTGCCGGCATGCAGCCGCAGATCCAGGCCCTGCGCCGCGGCGTCGACGTGCTGGTGGCCTGCCCGGGCCGCCTGCTCGACCACCTGCAGCAGCGCACCGTTGACCTGTCCCAGGTCGAGGTGCTGGTGCTCGACGAAGCCGACCGCATGCTCGACATGGGTTTCCTGCCCGCGATCAAGCGCGTGCTGTCGGCGCTGCCGAAGCAGCGCCAGACCATGCTCTTCTCGGCCACCTTCGAAGAATCGATCAAGAAGCTGGCGCTCGAGTTCCTCACCAATCCGCAGCAGGTCCAGGTGACGCCGCAGAACGCCACCGCCGCCAGCGTCAGCCACGTCGTGCATCCGGTGGACACGCCGCGCAAGCGCGAGCTGCTGATCGAGATCCTCAGCAAGCGCCACCAGGACCAGATCCTGGTCTTCGGCCGCACCAAGCACGGCTGCAACCGCCTCGCCGAGCAGATCGAAAAGGCCGGCATCAGCGCCGTCGCCATCCACGGCAACAAGAGCCAGTCGCAGCGCCTCAAGGCCCTGCGCGACTTCAAGTCGGGCCAGGCCCGGGTGATGGTCGCCACCGACGTCGCCGCGCGCGGCCTGGACATCCCGCTGTTGCCGCTGGTGATCAACTTCGACCTGCCGATGGTCGCCGAGGACTACGTGCACCGCATCGGCCGCACTGGTCGCGCCGGCGCCAGCGGCGAAGCGGTCTCCCTGGTTGCCCAGGATGAAAGCGGCCTGCTGCGCGCCATCCAGCGCGTGCTCAAGGCCGACATCGCGGTGGTCGAAGTCGAGGGCTACCCCCCGACCCGGACCCTGCGCATGGGCAACGACAATCCGGTGCGTGGCCGCCCGGCCGGCAATCGCCCGCCGCCGCGCCGCGAGGGCGCCCCGCGCGGTCGCCGCCCGCACGGCGGCGGCAGTGAGCGCCACGCGCACGCCGGGCCCAAGGGCCATGGCCCCCGCGGCGGCGGCGAACGTCGCCAGGGCACCACCGACAGCGCTCGCTGATCGAGGTCCCGGCAAACGAAAGGGCCGCCCCATGGGGCGAGCCGTTCCCTCTAAGTGTTGAAGGTTTGCCAGCCAGCGCTAAACACGCTGGCCGGCGTTGTTTTGAGGGTAGCTGAGCTTGAGAAGGCCTATGCGGCCGGAGCCGAACTAGCTTGCGGCGGGCCCGGCGGCGGCTTCCGCCTCTACGGCCGCAATGAACGCTCGCACGCGCTCATAAAGCGCGCTGCTTTGCTCGCGGAAGCCCACGTAATACAGCACCGCGTTCATGGCGATCTCCTGCTTGAGGGGGTCCCATATGCGCACTCGCTCGACCAGATCAGCGCGCGAGAGCGGTTTGAGGCCCATTTGGACCAGCTCTTCGGACGCCTCGGGGTCGAAATCCAATGCCACAACGAGTCCGAGCGCTTGATGCTCGGCAATCAGGTGCGCGAACTCCGCAAGGTCCGGCAAGGTGCCCTTTCCAACGGTGAACTGTTTAACCTCCGCAGACAGAACGAGGTCCGCTCCGTCCCGTGCATCGATGTCGCCGACCCGCTTCTCCCGTTTGGAGCCGGTGCGGACCTTCCCGACCTCGACTTGGAGATGGGGTGCATCGGCGCGGATATAGCCAAAGACCGTGCCCTGATAGGCCGCACCCGAGGTTTCCCCCTTGTGCACGCTCATGTCGAAGCGCTCCAGGAACCACAGGAAGCGCGGCGGCTGCCGGCGAATGGTTGAAGCGTCGATGGCCTGGGAAGGCAGCGCGTCCAGCACGAACTGCTGAGCTGCAAGCACGAGCTGATCTGCTTCCTCTGTCGACAACTGCAGCAGTGCGTTGAGCCAGTGAACGTAGTCGCCCCATGCCTGGGTCGCGTGAGGCGCGGAGCTGGGGTAGTCGAAGCGCTTCTGGTCTGCACGGAACCAATTGGCGGCCGCGTCGTAGTGCCCACGGATGCTGTGCGTCCCGCCGTCGGGTCGCTTGACGACTAGCGTGTTGATGGCCGCGCCAGTGCCCCGCTTGGTCACTCGGGGGTAGATGACATGGAAATCATCCAACGAGGCGAAACGACCGTCCAGCGCGTGCAGCTCGCGAAGGAAGTTGATGAACGCAATCAAGAGGCCAGGAAGAAAGCGCCGCCGCTGACCCGCAGAGAAATTGGCGGTGACCTCGGCGAGGATCGCGGCAGCGCTGGGAGGTAGTGCCTTGGGCATTAAAGAGCAGCCAGCTTGGGGATCGCCTGTGCAGCCATCGCAAAGTACAGCGCATCGCGCTCGGTGCCGATGGCCTTGACCCCGAGGCTCGCGGCAGCCGCCAACGTGGATCCGCTGCCCGCGAACGGATCGTACACGACCCCCTTACCCAGCGGCAGGACGTGCCCCACGATGTGCCGCATGAGCTTCTGGGGCTTGATCGACGGATGGGGCGCGATGGCGCGCTCAATTTCCCGGGCTGGCGCCGCCTCGACGATATCGCGGAAGGGTTCGTCCGCGCTCAACCGCTTGAACCCGCCCGTGCCCCATTTGCGAAGATTATCGGCCACCGTTGCTTCGCTGATGCGCTTGCGGAACAGACCCCAGGGCTCCCAGCTGGACCGAGGCATCACCGAGACGCCAGCGAACTCGACTTCCGACCCTTTGGGCCGGTCGCCGCCCCGCAGCGTCTTCACTATGCGAATCAGCTCGCCGCGCTTCTCCAGACCCGACGTTTCAATGGCGGCGAAGGTCGTGGACGACACCAGCGGATTCGACGCAATGACCAGGTGACCGCCGGGCACAAGAATTCGCTGTGCCTGGAAGGCGAAGGCGGCGAAGAAGCTGGTCAGGCGCTCCCGATCGGCCGGCGTAAGGACGGTGAACCGCGGCAGCGGGCTGCGCTTGCTGCCGTCGAAACTCGGAGGAATGCGCCACACGCCACCTTTCCCCTTTCGGAGCTTCGCGTGCTCCCGCTCGTCAAACTCGATCAAGCCATAGGGCGGATCGGTGACGATGGCATGCACCGAGTTCTCGTCCCGCTCGGCCATCCACTGGAGTGCATCAGCGAGCACAAGCTCGATGCCCGGCGCCGGCTGCGCAACCGGGAATGCTTCGCGCTCCGTAGTGGCTTTGGCCGCCTTGGGTTGCTTCAGGCGGGGTGTGGCGGTCACCTTGGTGGCCGCTTCCTTGCGGTTCTTGGTCTTCACAGACTTCCTCATCGTGGTCACTCCCATGGCTGTTCGCGGCGCAGGGTGCGGATCGAGCTTATCAAACGTAGCAACGGCGGTCCGGCGGAAATCGGCCTACCAGCTCCCCTCAAGGGAAACGGTAGGCAAGCGCATCACCCGCGGTGCCCCGTCTGAGCTGCCCAGAATCAGCTCTTCGTCCATGGGCTGGGGATACGGGCGATACCATGTGGCGCACACGTTCGCGAGATCCGCGGTGGCGGGCCGGCGAAGGGATGCCGAAACGAGTGCGTTGGTAAGGGGTGCATCGGGAACCAGCAGAAACGTGTCGGCGACCTCAAGGTCCTCAAGGGTCGATGCCATCGTATCCACGTGGCGCTGGAACGACCGTCGGGGTACCGGTACACGTATCCCACGCTCTGCGGCGTTCTCCGGGAAAATGGGCGCCATCAGATCGATGGCCCAGTCGCCGACCTGGATCCAAGCGTGAAAGGCGGCCCGATCGCTCACCAGCACCTCGTCCTCGAAGCGGCCGAAGGTAAGGACGGTGGGCGGATCCCCGCCCAGGCCGTAGAGCGCAGCGCCTGCCAGCGGAGTCGTGTTGAGCTTGTGGTACTTCTCCAGCAGGTAGCCGCCCACGACGGAGAAGAACAGGCATGCCTGCGTGGTGTGGGCGCCGGCGCCGTCCAGCACTGCACGCATTACGCCGTGCAGGCGTTCGTAGTCCTGTTGCGACAGCGGAGGGGTCATCGCTTCCTCGCCTTTGCCTTGCCCTCAGTCGGGAATCCCAGCTCGAGGTGATAGAGGGTGATGTCACGCAGCGGCAACGATCGCAGGTGATGCGTCTCCATGACGGCATGCTTTGCGAACTGGCGCGGCGGTGCTTCGTGGTAGCGCCCCTTGTCGTAGGCGCGCAGCCCCAGCTCGATGACCGCATTGCCTTGCGCCATGGAGGCCGTCGTCGCCTTGACGGCGCCGACTCCTTTTGGGTCCACGTATCCAATCATGAAGGCCACCGGCTGATCCGGGGCGTAGCTTCCGATGACGAACCGGCGAACACCTTCCTCTAGGTACCGACGGCGATACTGCTTGGCCCGCGTGTCTGTGACCCCGTAGAGCTTCTTGCACTCGAAGATGAAGCGCACGTTGTGCGTGTCCTGGACCACGGTGCCGTAGGTAATGTCCAGCCGCCGGCTGTCGCTCATGTCGGACTTCACGGTGGAGACTTCGAAGTCCCAGAAGCCGCTGACCAGGGTGTCCGGCAGCAGCGTCTGCAGATGACGGGTCAGCCGCTTCGAGATGGCCGTTTCACCGTCATCGAAGCTGACATCAGGCGCGGGAGCGTCCGCGATCTCCCGAAAAGCATTCACTAGGGTTTCGACGATCTGCTCGGCGCGAGAGATCGGCAGCACCAAAGACCACGGGTTCACCACGGTCATGCGATTTGCGCCGACTGGTGGACATGCCGGACGATCTTGAGCGCATCGTCCAGGGCCGCGGACGTAAGCCACAGGCGCCGAACCAGTGGCTTGGCAAAGTGGATGGTGGCGCCCTCCTGAACCAGGACATCACCCCGCAGCGCCAGTCCCCCGTCGAGTACGCCGGCCAGCAGCCCGTGCTGGCGAAGATCGGACAGCAGTGCGTCCACGGCGGCCGTGCTCACGGCAGACTTGCTGGTACGGCCTTGCGGGCTCACGGTGATGGAAACCCGACCCAAGCCCTCCATCTGCCCGGGGTTCCAGACATCCACCTGGGCCTCGAATCCGCCCATGCCATCGAGCTGACGACGGCTGCGCTCAAGCTCGGCGACCAGGGTGGCGGCATACCGCCGCAGTTCCACCAGGGTCGGGGCACGCGAGAGGGGCGATGACACCGACTCGATCGTGGTCGGCTGCAGGTTGGGCAGCACCAGCTGGGCGACCTCCGAAACAATGACGCTCAGCGTCGGGCTGATCTCGAAATATTCCTGGATCTGCTCCTCGATCTCCTGGGGCAGGTCTTCGCTGGGCGCGGTCACGGTGGCTTTCTCAGCCTTGGCCACCCATCGAGCCACCTCTTTGACGATGGCCTGGGCACGCTCGGGATCCGAATGCTGCGAGGGCAAGCGGAAGGGCAGCTCCAGCAGCTCGCCGTGCTTGATTTGCGTGCGCTCCATCACCGCGGAGGGCGCGAGGAGCAGCGCCAGGTAGGCGCCGAAGCGCGAGCACAGGTACGCAGCGGCGAACCTGGCCAGCGCATCGCCACCAACACCCAGCCGCAACGCCGAGCACGAGTTGGTGATCGAGGCGGGCTCGGTGACGGCGAATGCCCGGATCCGATGGTGGGACGTCATGCCGTTGGGCACGATGACACGCGCCCCTTCGTACAGGGCACGGTCGCCACGACTGGCAATCTGGGAGAGCTCCCGCGGCCACGGCTGCAGGCAGTGCTTGGGGAGGGCGGGGCCCGTCCCCGGGAGGGAGTTGGCGTCGATGTGCGCCCACTGGCGCAGGAAGCCAGGCGAGATCGCCTTGGTTCCGTCGGTCATGTGGAAGCCGCCACCACTGGCGCCCTCATGCCGGGCGATCACAGACCCGATGGTGCCCTGCAGGCGCAGGCGCTCGACCTCCGCCAGCTCACGCTCCGAGCCCCAGTACAGTCCCTGGACGAGGCGCGGGTTCAGGCTCAGCTGGGACTGCAGCAACGTCCGCCGATCGCTGGCGTGGATCACCAAGCGGTTGTACAGAAGGCCGAGGTCAGCCTTGGGGGTGACGTACTCAAAGCTCGGCGGCACCCGTGTCAGGCTCGCATCATCGGCGGTCGCGGGCTCGGCCACGACGACCATGCACGGATGCTTGGCGCCGGGGAAGAGCAGCAGGCGCAGGTCGGAGAAGTTGATCAGGCGGGTCAGCCGGACCTCTTCCAGCCAGCGCTCCAGGAACTTGCGATGCTGGGGCCGGGCGAACGCGCCCGCGGGCATGATCAGGCACAGCCGCCCGCCCGGCTCGACCAGCTCGGCGACGCGGAACGCAAACGCAGTTGCGATCTGCCGGAGCGGGATCTTGAGCTTGCGGGCCTTCGACCACGTCTCATAGGCCTGCTTGCCCTGAGAGCCGGCGGGCTCGCGCCAAGGCGGATTGGAGATGGCGATCGTCGGCCGAGGCGCCTTCCCACTGACGATGGGGTGCTTGGCCGAGAAGAAGTCGCCGTGGTGGGACTGGTCAAAGATGTTGCTTCCCAACAGCTCCGGCAGCTTGGTGCGCGGTGGCTCGGGCAAGTCCTCGAGCAAGCACAGGTAGAGGCTGAAGGCCGTCACCTTGCAGGCGGCAGCGTTGATGTCGCCGCCAAAGATGTGGCTGGTCAGCAGCCGGCTGCGCTCCGCAAGGCCCAGCCGCTTACCCGCCCGCGCCTCGGCACTGCCCAGCATGCGACGGAAAGCGGCCGTGAGCAGGATGCCCGATCCACAGGCGCCATCCCAGACGACTTCATCCTCCGGCCGGGTCCTGCCACGGAAGGCCTCGTCCACTGCCAACTGCGCCAGGTGGCGGGGCGTGTAGTACGCGGCATCGTTCTTCTTGCGCTCTGCGAGGAACGTCTCGTAGAGACCCGAGAGCAGCTCGATGGGGATGTAACGGAAGTCGTAGGGCCACAGCGACTGCTGCCCTCCGGCCAGGTCGTCCTGCTTCAGGAACCGATCGAGCACGGCAAACTGGGCCTCGCTCAGTCGCGACCAAGATAGTTGGTTGTTCGTAGGCGCGAGGAAGTCGCCGTTGAACCGGGTCTTGAGTTCGGCAAAGAGCCGCTCGAGGCCGGCCTGGTCACGCTCCGCGAGCAGGACATCGAAGGGGCGTAGTCCCTTCTCCTTGCGGAAGCTTGCCGTGATCAGGCCACGGTGCTCGAGGTAGGACACGAACAGGACCTGCGCCATCAGGTGCTGCGCATCGATCAGCGCCGAGGGGGATCGCCCCGCCACCAGCTTGTCGATGGCCACCGTCAGGTTGCGCAGCAGCACCTTGTCGACCCGGGCGCGTGGATTGAACCAGTCCGGGTGGAGGCTCCGCAGGGCATCCGAACGCACGCCGTAGGCAGAGTAGGCGTGGGACCGGTCGAGTTGATCGGCATCGACCACCGGGCCCGGCATGAGCTTGGGCGGAATCGGCCAGGCCTGCACCGCGTCCCGGCCGACCACCAGCAACAGCGAGACAAGGCCCTGGTTCCAGAGCTGCGCCCGCAAGGCGTCGTAAGCGGAGTCGCCTTGAGCCGGGTCACCCGCCACCAGGCATACCGCCGGCACGCCGTCCACGTCGTAAACGCCCAGGACCGATGGCTCGGCCTCCAACAAGCGCGAGAGCTCGGCGGCGTAAGGATGGGCCCGATCTATCGCGCGGTCGCGCAGGTGCAGGGCCTCCGGAAGGTCCTGAAAGCCGAGTCGATCGATCAGCGCGGCGGGGCGGGTGGCGGCCATAACCCACCATAGCCCTTTTCGACATGCCGCGCAAGATGATTGCCAACATGACTATGCGGGTGGTACACATAATCCATGCCATCGGCCAACAGCCAGCCCACCGCCACCCGTCGTCGCCGGTCGTCACCGGACCTGAGTGCTGCCCAGCGGTTGCGGCTGCGCTTCCTGGAGTCAGTCGTCGTGTGGGAAGGCGCGGTGCACCGTCAGCGCCTGGTAGAGATGTTCGGCGTGACCGAGAATCACGTCAGTCGGGATTTCAAGCTCTACACGGGCCGACATCCCCACAACCTGACGTACGACTTGTCGCGCAAGCGCTACCTGCCCACGGCGAAGTTCCGGCCGCAGTACGCCTCGGGTTCGGCGGATGAGTACCTGGCGATGCTGCGGATGGTGTGTGACAGCGGGGACTTGCGGTTGCCGGGGATGCCCGCGCCAACCGAGGCCGATGTGGTCCCGCTCACCTGCGGCGGCGTGGACGCCAAGACCCTCCAGGCGATCACCCGGGCCATCACTGACCGTACCGGGCTGGAGGTCGTCTACCAGTCGATGCGCCGGCCAGAGCCGGCCAAGCACTCCCTCTGGCCGCACGCCCTGGTGTTTAGCGGGACGCGCTGGCACGCCCGGGCCTATGACCTGGACGCGGGCTCGTTTCGGGATTTCGTCCTGCCTCGTCTGACCGTGAAGGCGTCCTTGACTCAGGAGTGTCCGGAGGGAGCCCCAGAGCGCGATGCGGACTGGACCTCACGCGTCAAGCTTGAGGTGAAACCGGCCGGTCGGCTCTCGGATCCGCAACGACAAGCCATTGCACGGGAATACGGCATGGCCGGGGCCGCCGGCGAGGAAAAGTGGACGCTATCCCTGCGCACCTGCCTGGTTCCCTACTTCCTGCATCTGCACCGACTGGACAGCAAAGACCGGAAGCCATTCCTTGAGCTGCTGGATACCAGCATGGTTGAGCGGCATAAATTTCCCGACCCTTAGAGAGGGTCGGCAGGGATTCGTGTAAAAAACAGCTAAAAGCACTCTAAGTCATTGCTTAATTAGCGATTTTTTCGAACGCGTGTGACCGCACAGCCTTCTGTCGCGCCGGTCCTGTGCGCAGCCGAGGCACGCCACCACGGATCGACTACTCGATTGGATTCGTTTCCGCATCATGTTCGGCAACTTCCGCCAAGGAGAGGCGGCCGTCGCCATCGAAATCGATCTGGTCAAAGCGTGTGGACAGTTCGTGCTCCGGCGGCAGTTCGTCGCGCAGTAGGTAGCCGTCGCCGTCTTGATCCAACTCCGCAAATTTGACGCGGATGTCGGCCGCGTTGCATTGCTGCTTCATCGCCAGTTCCTCGCGGTGGGTAAACCCCTCTTCGCTGAGGCGATCCAACTCCTCGCACTTGGCGGGCGACCAGTCCTCAGAATGGAGCTGCTCCTGTTGGGGATCTGCGTGTGCCGATGAAACGGCGAACGCAAGAACCGCAAGCGCATGCGTGATTGATCCGAATCTCATCGAAGTCTCTCCTGGCTTGGGGCGACGGCGTATATACGCCGGCAGTGGGAGACTTGTTGTAGCTGTTACATCGTATGTGTTATGTGTTCTACATGAATTCTTGGCTGATGCTGGTAAGCAGTGCTCCGGGCTCCAAACCGGCTGCAAGGATGCGCATCTGGCGCGCACTCAAGGCCAGCGGTGCCGGCGCCTTGCGCGACGGGGTGTACGTGTTGCCGCGCTCCGAGGTCGCCAGTGCGGTGTTCGAGGAGCAGGCGCAGGCAGTGGCGGCGATCGGCGGCAGCGCTCAGATCGTCGGCTTCGACAGCACAGGCCCGGCCCAGCAGGCAGAACTGGAGCGCCTGTTTGATCGCAGCAAGGACTACGCCTCGCTGTTCGAGAAGCTCGACGCCTCCAAGGCCGGCTTCGCCAGGGTCGACGAAATCGAAGCGCGGCGGCTGTTGGCGGCCGTGCGGCGCGAGACCGCCGCGCTCGCGGCCATCGACTACTTCCCCGGCGCGGCGCGGCTCCATATCGAGCAGGCGCTCGCCGACGCCGAAGCGCTCGCGAATCGGCGCTTCTCGCCCGACGAACCGCATGCTGCCTCTGGCCACGTAGTGCCGTGCGATCGCGCCGAATTCCAGGGATGCACCTGGGCAACGCGGCGCCGGCTATGGGTCGACCGGGTCGCGTCGGCCTGGCTGATCCGCCGTTTCATCGCTCCCGATGCCTGCTTTCTGTGGTTCGAGCAGCCGCAGGACTGCCCGGCCTCGGCGATCGGGTTCGACTTCGACGGCGCACGTTTCAGCCATGTCGGCCCGCGCGTCACGTTCGAGGTGTTGGTTGCCAGCTTCGCGTTAGATCGCGATGAAGGCTTGGCTCGGCTCGGTGCGCTGGTGCATTACCTCGACGTCGGCGGCGTGCCGGTGCCGGAAGCGGCTGGGTTCACCGCGATTCTGACGGGTGCCCGTGCGCAAGCGGCGGATGACGACGCGCTGCTGGCAGTGATGTCGACTGTGCTGGACAGCCTATATGCGGGCTATGGGCAACCGAGCCGATCAGATACGTCTAGCATCAAGCCAAATGAAGACGCCGTACGGAGACAGTGAGTCTTCGCGCCGGCAAACGCCGCCTTCCCACTCGATAGGAGATCTGCAATGAACTGCCGCCAATTCCGCTCCATGCTTTCCGTGGCCGCCATGCTGGCTTGTGCCGTGGGGGCGTCATCTGCATTTGCTGCAGAGCCTATCGATCCGCAAGTCGTCGCCGAGGCGAGCGGCGCCAAGCCGACCGTCGCTGATGATGGCGTGGTCCGGATCGGCTGGAGCCGCAACGATGTCGAGGTCACCGTCGACGGCATGGTGCTGCCGCCGGCGGCCGGTCTGGGCTCGTGGGCGGCGTTCACCGCGACCGATACCGGGGCGATGGTCATGGGCGACACGGTGGTGTTCCAGGACGAGGTCGACGCGGCAATGGACGCAGCCTTCGCGCAAGGGCTCGAGGTCACCGGGCTGCACAACCATTTCTTCTACGACTCGCCCAAGGTTTACTTCATGCACATCGGTGGCGCGGGCGAGGCCGGAGCGCTGGCCACCGGCGTCAAGGCGGTGTGGGAGGCGATCCGCGCGGTTCGTGCGGCGAGGCCGCAGCCGGCGACCGGTTTCGGTGGCGATACGCCGGTTCCAGGCGAGTTCGATGCGGACGCGCTCGCAAAAATCGTGGGGCATCCCGCTCCGGTCAACGGTGGCGTTGCCAAGATCACGATCGGCCGCGAGGGGCGCATGCACGGCCAGCCGATCGGCGCCTCGATGGGGCTGACGACCTGGGCGGCTTTCAGCGGCAGCGATGCGCTAGCCGCGATCGACGGCGACTTCATCATGACCGCCAACGAGGTGCAGCCAGTGTTGCGCGCTCTGCGCGAGGCCGGCCTGCACGTGGTCGCGCTGCACAACCACATGATCGGCGAGCAGCCCGCGTTCTACTTCACCCACTTCTGGGGCAAGGGGCCGGCGGCGGAACTGGCGCGCGGCTTCCGCAGCGTGTTGGACGCGCAGGCGACCGCCGCCGACATCGCCGCTGCTCCGCATACCGCGCACTGATTCCACTGACGACCCTGAGCCCTTGGAGAAGCACCCATGACCACATCGATCAGCGACGTGCCGCTCGCCGACGCCGACGAAAGGTACGTGGTGCCGCGCGAACCATGGCTGCGGCTGTTCCTGCGTTTCCTGCGCTTCGGCGCGCTGGCCTGGGGCGGCCCGGTCGCACAGATCGCGATGATCCGGCAGGAACTGGTCGACGAGCAGCGCTGGATCACAAGCGACCATTTCAACCGCGTGCTGGCGCTTTACCAGGTACTGCCTGGCCCGGAAGCGCACGAGTTGTGCGTGTATTTCGGAATGCTTTCACGCGGACGCTTGGGAGGCATCCTGGCCGGCATCGGGTTCATGCTGCCCGGCTTTCTGCTGATGTTTGCGCTGTCCTGGGCCTACGTTCGCTACGGCCTGGATACGGGCAGCGTGGTGGCTGTCTTCGCCGCCGTGCAAGTCGCTGTGGCTGCCCTGATCGTCCGAGCGGTAATCAGGATCGGTGGGCACGTCGTCACCAACCGCTGGCTATGGGCGATCGCCCTCCTGGGTGCCGGCGCACAAATGGCGGGGGTGCACTTCGGATTGATTCTCATCGTAGCGGGACTGATCTACGTAGCTTCGCGCCGCGGCTTCGTGGGGACCGCGGTCGCCGCGATCGGATTGGCCGCCACTGCCGTCGCCGTTCTTGCCTGGCGCAACGGCGGTCTGGACGGATTAGATGTGCTCAGTCTGGCTGGACCTACAGGTGGTTTACCGGCACCGGAAGCGGTGTCGTTGCTGCTGCTGTTCTGGGCCGGTTTGAAGGCGGGAATGCTGACCTTTGGCGGCGCCTATACAGTCATCCCGTTCCTGCAGCGCGATGCCGTTACCCAGGGTGCCTGGATGAGCAACAGCCAGTTCCTAGATGGCATCGCGCTTTCAGGGCTGCTACCTGCCCCCCTGATCATCTTCTCCACGTTCGTTGGCTATCTCGGTGGCGGACCTTGGGGTGCCGTGGCGATGACGGCGGGCATCTTCCTGCCCGCCTTCGCCTTCACGCTGCTGGCGCATGACCCCTTAGAGCGACTGGTCCAGGAGCCCCGCATCCGGCAGTTTCTGGAAGGAGTTACCGCGGGCGTGGTGGGCTTGATAGCTGGCACGACCGTGGCGCTGATGCGTGTGAGCCTGGACGGGTTTGAGGCGCTGGTGCTGTTCGGCATCGTGCTGGCGTTGCTGTTTGCCTCGAAGGCGCGCTTGTTGATTCCTGCTGTGATTGCGGGTGCTGGCTTGTGGGGGTGGGTCGCGCAGGCGGCGGGCTAGTACGACTCGCCAAACGGCACTGGACGTCCGCGTCGGGCGACTGCGTCCCTTATTCAGTCTGTCGGGGTGCGACGTGGCATTCCAATGATGTCCGCTAGCGGGATTCGCCTGTCGACCAGGCCCAAGCGCATGGCTGGTGTCGCTTTATCCTGGGCTCCGCCCAGATGGTAGTTGTAGACGACGCGAAATATGTTCAGCAGCTGGCAGGCCACTGCCGGGTTGTATGGCGCGTAGATGTGGCAGGTACGCTGCGCATTAGAGGGGGTGCTGATGGGGCGCTCCAGAAGGGAAATTCGCCGACGGATCGACATGAAGAATCGATCTATCGGCTTTAGTCCCGCAGTAAGCGCAGCCTTGGCCAACTGTTCCGTGTCATTTTGGGCGCGAACCGTTAACACGCTGATGCACTTCCCTGGCTCCGCCCGGTCACACAATGGATGCTGAGCCCAAGGAGTCGGGTTCTTACCGTCCTGCAGCACGCCAGCGATCACCTCTTTCAGCCACAGCACGGCGGCGTCCGTCCGAGACAAGCCCGGGTGTTTCGTCATGAACTGCTGAAGGGCGCGCTCTGAGCGAGCCAGCGACTGATCTCGTTGGTCGACCGTCAACTCCTTTTCGGCCCGGACATGGAAGGCCTCGAGCTCGCCGCGGCGGATGCGCTCATTGAACCCGACCAAGGCCGCGGTGCGCAGTCCCGCATCTTGGTCCATGAACAGGGTGACCCGCCGAGCGCGACGAAAGAACTCATCGAGCAGGAGGAAGTGCGCCATCAGCACGTACTCCTGCCGGACCTGGACGCCGCGCGATGGCGCAGTCTGCACGAAGTGCTCGTCAAAAGGGTCTGAGGAATCGAAGGACCTCGCACGGGTTCGTTGGTCTTGAACCTCAGCCCCGGAACGCGCGGCGTTTTCTTCGCGCCTATTGGCCGTTCGTGCGTAGTCGGAGAGGAGCCAGAAACGGGGCCGCTGTCGCGCGTAGGGCTCACGAGACACGTCCCCATTCAGACGCGCCATGTGCTCGACCTCGACAGCACCGATCCCTGGGTCGAAATTAGGGTGTATTCCAAGGACAAATCCCGACCTCCGCTCTGCGGTGGCCACGGCCCGAACCATGAAGCTAAGGCGATTGAGATGGGAGCCCCAGTTGACCAGGTAGTCCTGACGGTCCGTCGCGAGGTCAACATGCCCGAACTCCATCGAGCTTAGCCGGGACTCATGCGCCGCCGCGAAAGCCAAACACTGCTGCTCGAAGAACTCGATCTTCCGATACAGGGTCTGCGGGCCAACCCCGGCAACTTCCAGGATGCGCCGCATGGGCACCTTGTTGACCAGTAGCGACAGCAATATCTCGTTCTTGTCGGCGGCTTTCTGTCGCCAGGTAGGGGCAACCGGCATCGACTGGGTTCGGCCGCAAGTTCGGCAGCGAACGCGCGGTGAACCGCACTTCGTCTTGCCGAACTTCTGGAAGCTGGGCTCGCCGGCGTTCCGGGAGTCACAATCGCGGTTTGCGCACTGGAGGGGCGACGGCGCTTCCAGATAGCTGCGCGCCCGTGCCAGTTCCTCCTGCACGCCGACATTGCTTTTCAGGGAGATGATGTGGCCGCATTGGCGGCAACTTAGTCCCCTATTATCTTCCCTGCCGGTGAAGGTGTGCGTGACCAGTTGGCCAGGCCGCCCTCGACGTTTCGGCAGACCGGCGGCGGTCTCTTCCGTGCGGGGGATCGGTGGGAGTCCGAAAGCCGGGCAGGCAGTATTCCTGCAGGCGTTTACCTGCAGGCCCCCAGCGGCGATCGGTAGAAGTTCGCCTGACGGCTCCCCACGCTTCGGCAAGGAAGCCCCCTTCCCTGTACGGAAGGGGGCGATTGTAGATCATCAACACTTAGAAGGAACGGCTCGCCCCATGGGGCGGCCCTTTTTCATGGGTGATCGTGCCTTATTCGGCGACGGTGAAGTCGCCGTACTGGTCCAGCTGTTCCAGCACCGCCTTGTCGCCGACCACCACGATCGACTGCTGCGCCGGCTGGAAATACTTGCGACCCATCGCCTGCACCTGCTCCGCGGTGACCTCGCGGATGCGCGGCACGTACTCCCCGATGTACTCGGGCGGCAGGCCGAGCAGCCAGTTTCCGGCCAGCAGGCCGGCCACCGAACGCTGCAGCTGGTTGCTGATCAGGTAGCTGCCGGCGACATAGCGCTTGTTCATCTCCAGCTCCTGCGCCGGCACCGGCTCGTTGGCGAGGCGGTCGAACTCGGCGAAGAACTCGCCCACCGCCGCGCCCGTCACTTCGTTGCGCACGTCGGCGCTCGACACCAGTGCACCGCCGGCCGCGAGGCTGCGCTGGCCGAGACGGGCGCCGTAGGTGTAACCCTTCTCTTCGCGCAGGTTCTGCATCAGGCGGCTCGAGAAGCTGCCGCCCAGCACCGTCCCTGCCAGGTCCAGCGGGATGCTGTCCGGATGCGTCGCCCGGATGGCCGGGCGACCGATGCGCACGGTGGACTGCACGCTGCCGTCGCGCTCGAGCAGCACGCGCGTCGGCGCCGCACCGGTGCGCGCGGCCGACGTGGCCGCCGGCGGTTCACCCTGCGCCTGCCAGTCGCCGAAATGTTTCCGGGCCAGCGCCAGGGCCTCGTCCTCGCCGATGCGGCCGGTGATCACCAGCAGGGCGTTGTCCGGTCGCAGGCGGCGCGCGTGTTCGGCCACCAGCCGGTCCCGGTCCACGGCGCCGATGCCGGCTTCGGTGGCCTGGGTGCGGGCATAGGGGTGGTCGCCGTACAGCGCCTTGAGCATGGCGCGTTCGGCGCGGAAGCCCGGCTGGGCCTCGGCGGCTTTCAAACCTTGCAGCGCATTGGCCTTGGCCAGTTCGATCTCCGCCTGCGGGAAGCTCGGGCTGCGCGCCACCTCGGCGAGCAGCGCGGCCATATCGGCCGCTTTCGACGGAAGTGCATTGGCATTGATGGTCAGGCCGTCCGTGCCGGCAAATCCGCCGATGCTGCCGCCCAGGCCCTGCGCCAGCTCGGCGATTTCGCGCGAATCACGCTCGGCCGCGCCCTCGGTGAGCAGGCCGGCCAGCATCGAAGCAAAGGCCGGCGTCTGCGCATCATCCGCGGCAAGGCCGGCATGCTTGAAGACCAGCACGTAGTCCACGCGCGGCACGCCGTCGCGCGGAGCCACCCAGACCTGCAGGCCGTTCTCGAGCGTGTGGCGCGCGACTTCCGGCACCGGCAGGGGACGATCGGGCGCGAAACCGGGCAGGCCGGCCGGCATCGTTGCCGGGGCGGCGGCGAACGCGGCCGGGGCCAGGGCGGCGCCGACCAGCAGGGCAATGAGGCTCTTTCGAAGGGTCATGGTCTTACTCCTGGCCGGCGTCGTTGGCGGCCGCTTCGAGCATGGCGGCGGGCTTGCGGTCGATCACGGTGCGGTTCTGCGCCGTGAGGTAGGTGCGCGCGACGCGCTGCAGGTCTTCCGAATCCACTTCCGCGATCCAGCCCGGGATCCGGTTCACCACGTTGGCGTCGCCCCAGATCGCCTGCAGGCGGGCCAGCGTGTCGGCGCGGCCCAGGAAGCTCTCCAGGCCGTTGTTCCAGTCGGCCAGCATCTGCGTCTTCACGCGCCCGAGCTCCTCGTCGCCCACGCCTTCCTCGACGATGCGGGCGATCTCCTCGTCCACGGCGGCCAGCACCTGGTCGGCGCTGTACTGCGGCTTGTAGAGCGCGAACAGCGTCAGCAGGGTCGGGCCATCGAACTCCCAGGGGCTGGTCAATCCGAACAGATATTGGCCGTTGATCGCCATCTCCCGGCCCTTGATCAGGCCCTGGTAGAAACGCGACGCGTCGCCGCCGGCCAGCACCTCGGCCAGCACCGCGGTGGCGGCGTGGTCCTCGCTGCCGCGTTCGGTGATCTTCCAGCCCACGGCGAGCGCAGGCACCTGGGCCAGCGCGTCGGGCTGCGTGATCCGCTTCTCTCCGGTGTTGATGGGTTCGGAAACGTCCGGCCGCGCCGGCGTCGGCCGGGATTCGATGTCGCCGAAGTATTTTTCGGCCAGCGCGAAGCCCTCTTCCGCCGTCACGTCGCCGGCGATGGAAAGCACGGCGTTGTTCGGGCCGTAATAGTCGCGATGGAATGCCGCGACGTCCTCGACGGTGGCGCCCTCGAGGTCCTGGAAACTGCCGTAGCCGTCGTGGTTGTTTTCCCACTTCTGGAAGGCCTGCTGGTTGATGTCCAGCCACATGAAGCCGCCATAGGGCTGGTTCTTCACGTTGACGCGGATCTCTTCCTTCACCACGTCCTGCTGGTTCTTGAGCGTGCGCTCGTTGAAGTCGAGGGTGGTCATGCGGTCGGCCTCGAGCCACAGGATGGGCTCGAGCGCGGACACCGGCGCGACTTCGATGTAATTGGTGAAATCTGGCCGGGTGGAGCCGTTGTTGCGGCCGCCTCCCGACGTGATGACCTTGTCGAACACGCCCTCGCCCGCCTTGGGCGTGCCTTCGAACATCAGGTGTTCGAACAGGTGGGCGAAGCCGGTGCGGTTGCGCGGTTCCTGGCGCATGCCGACCTTGTAGACCACGCTGACGCCGACGACCGGCGCACTGTCGTCCGGCGAGACGACGACGGTCAGGCCGTTGTCGAGGGTTCGGGTCTGGACCGGGATTTCCCAGCGGTCCGAGGCCTGTGCGAGCACAGGCAGGGAAAGCAGCAGGCCAAGCGCCAGCAGGCGTCGCGGATGCGGTTTCATCGGGGGCCACTCGTGTCGGGAAAGTCCCGAGCCTAACCGCCCTGGCGTACCCCGCGCACCGTGACGAAGGTCATGGCCCGGTCAGCGGCGCGCGTCCCCGGCCTCCATGCCGACGTTGCTGCCGGCATTCCGGTAGGTGTCCAGGTCCAGCAGCCCCCGTTCGCGCGCCACCAGCACCGGCACCAGCACCTGGCCGGTGACGTTGGTCATCGTGCGCATCATGTCCAGCACGCGATCGATGGCGATCAGGTAGCCCAGTCCCTCGAGCGGCAGCCCCGCCGAACTGAGCACCACCGTGGCCATCACGATCGCCGTACCCGGCACGCCGGCGGTGCCGAAGCTGCCGAGCACCGAAGCCAACAGGATGATGAAGTACTGGGTGGCGCTGAGCTCGATACCGAAGTACTGGGCGATGAACACCGAGGTCAGCGCCGGGAAGATCGCGCCGCAGCCGTCCATCTTGATGCTGGCGCCCAGCGGTACCGCGAAGGCGGCGTACTCCTGCTTCACGCCCAGGTTGTGCACCGCCGAACGCAGCGCCGCCGGCAGCGCCGCGAAACTCGAGGACGTCGCGAACGCCACCTGCATCGCCGGCGCCGCGCCGCGGAAGAACTTCAGCGGGCTCAGGCCGTGCGCCGCCAGCAGGCCACCGTAGACCACGACGATATGCACCGCGCAGGCCAGGTAGAGCGCGACCACGAACCCACCCAGCGGCAGCAGCCGCTCGAAACCATAGGTGCCGACGAGGGCGGCGATCAGGCCGAAGGTGCCGATCGGGGTGAACTCGAGCACGAAACGCGTCACCTGGATCATCGTCTCGCTGGCTTCGCCGGCCAGCGCCCGAAGCTTCGCGGTCTTTTCGCCCAGTTTCACCAGTGCGAAGCCCAGCAGGCCGGCGAAGAAGATCACCTGCAGGATCTTGCCGTCGGCCAGCGCCCGGAAGGGATTGGCCGGCACCACGTCCAGCAGCACCTGCACCGGACCCGGCACTTCGCGGACCTGGTAGTCCGGCGCCATCGCCAGTTCGCCCAGGCCCAGCCCCGGCTTGAGCAGCCAGCCGGTGCCCAGGCCGACCAGCACGGCCAGCGCCGCCGTGGCGGCGAACCACAAAAAGGTGCGCGTCCCCAGCGCGGCGATCGACTCCTGGCCGGCCAGGCTGGAGACCGCGTTGATGACCGCGAAGAACACCAGCGGCGTGGCGATCATCTTGATGAGCGTGACGTAGAGCGTGCCCAGCGGCTGCAGCCAGGTTTCGGCCGCCTCCCCCATCAGCCAGCCGGCCAGGGCACCCAGCACGAAGCCGGCGAGCACGCGCTGCCAGAAGGGAATGCGGAACCAGGCGGACACCAGGGCCATGCGGACGACCTTCGGGGGAATCGAAGGCCGACGATAGCGGGACCGGCACCCCCGGTCATCCACTTCGTCACCGGCAGGAACACATCGTTCCGTGATAATGGGGGCCTGACCCCCGGAGACCCCATGACCATCCTGCTCTTCCTGGCCGGCCTGGCCCTGCTGATCCTCGGCGCCGAACTCCTGGTGCGCGGTGCTTCCCGACTGTCGCTTTCCCTGGGCATCGCCCCGCTGGTGGTGGGCCTGACGGTGGTGTCCTTCGGCACCAGCGCGCCGGAGCTGGCGATCTCGATCAAGGCGGCCCTGGACGGCCAGACCGACCTGGCCCTGGGCAACGTGGTCGGCAGCAACATCTTCAACATCCTCTTCATCCTGGGCCTGTCGGCCCTGGTGGCACCGCTGGTGGTGGACCGGCAGCTGGTGCGGCAGGAAGTGCCGATCCTGGTGGGGCTGTGCCTGCTGGTGGGCTGGATGGCGCTGGACCGGGAGATTTCCTTCGCCGACGGGCTGGTGCTGGTGGCGCTGCTGCTGGCCTATACGGGACTGCTCTATCACATCGGGCGCAATTCGGCGCCCGATGCGGTCGCCGACCCCCTGGTGACCGGCGCCGCCTCGCCCTGGATGTCGAAGCTCTGGGTACAGCTGCTGCTGATGGTGGTGGGCCTGCTGATGCTGGTCTTCGGCTCGCGCTGGCTGGTGCAGTCGGCGACGGTGTTCGCAACGATGCTGGGGGTGAGCCCGCTGGTGATCGGCCTGACCATCGTCTCGGCGGGCACCTCACTGCCCGAGGTGGCGACGTCGGTGATCGCGGCGGCGCGGGGCGAGCGCGAGATCGCGGTGGGCAACGTGATGGGCAGCTGCATCTTCAACCTGGTCTGCGTGCTGGGAATCAGCGCGCTGGTGGCACCCGACGGCCTGGGGGTGCCTTCGGCGCTCCTGACCTTCGACCTGCCGGTGATGTTCGCGGTGTCGCTGGCCTGCCTGCCGGTGCTGTTCACCGGGCACCTGATCGCACGCTGGGAAGGCGCCCTGTTCCTGGCCTACTACGTGTTCTACACGACCTACCTGGTGCTCTGGGCGCAGGACCACGACAGCCTGGACGAATACACCTGGGTGATGCGCACCGTGGTCATCCCGCTGACCGCCGTCACCCTGTCCGTCGTCGCCTGGCGCGAACTCTACCAGCGCCGCCGCGCCTGATCCCCGCCTTTTGCAGGAGCCCCTTCAGGCGCGAATCTTTTCGCCGTGTGGGAGGGACTTCCCTCCCGATGCCCTTGGCCTTCGGCCAAGCAGGGCGTCGGTCCGGGTTTCTTGCGCGGGTGGAGGCAGCGTGCGGTCGCCCTGGCCGACACGCCGCAAGTACGTCCAT
>CAXAYM010000007.1:0-22221 GCA_963973175.1 uncultured Arenimonas sp. | reverse complement strand
GGCATGGGCGCGATCCTGATGATGGTCATCGCCGGCGTCATCCCGTGGATGGTGCCGGTGCGGGTGGGGGTTGCCTGGCTGATCGTGCAGCACGTGGCCCTGATCCCGGTCTTCGTGCGCTTCGAGGGCTTCACCCTGGGCATCGCGGTGCTGCAGGCGATGACCTACGTGGGCTATTCAAGCTTCGCGATGGTGATCGGCCTGATCGCGATGCAGCAGGCCCAGGCGCGCGAGGAGCAGCGCCGCCTGAACGCCGAACTGCGCGCCACCCGCGCGCTCCTGGCCGAGAGCTCGCGCATGAGCGAACGCGTGCGCATCTCCCGCGAACTGCACGACCTGCTGGGCCACCACCTCACCGCGCTGAGCCTGAACCTGGAGGTGGCCGGCCACCTGACCGAAGGCAAGGCCCAGGAGCACGTGCGCCAGAGCCACACCTTGGCCAAGCTGCTGCTCACCGACGTCCGCGAGGCGGTCAACGAAATGCGCCACGACGGCGCCGTGGACCTCAGCGGCGCCATCCGCACCCTCGTCGAGGGCGTGCCGGCGCTGGACATCCGCCTGGACATGGCCGAACCGCTGCTGGTCGAAGACCCTGAATGCGCCCATGTGCTGCTGCGCAGCGCCCAGGAGATCATCACCAACGCCGTGCGCCATGCCGGCGCGTCCACCCTGTGGCTGAGCGTGGGCCGCGATGCCGGTGGCCTGCGCCTGAGCGCCCGGGACGACGGCGCGGGCGCCGAGAACCTGGCCCCGGGCAACGGCCTGCGCGGCATGCGCGAGCGCCTGGCCAGCTGTGGCGGCCAGGTCGATATCATCACCGGGCGCGGCAAGGGCTTCGCGCTCGACATCCGACTTCCACTGGAGAAATCCGCATGATCCGCGTCTGCCTCGTCGACGACCAGACCCTGGTGCGCCAGGGCGTGAAGTCCCTGCTTGAGCTCGCCGACGACATCGAAGTCGTGGCCGAGGCCGGCGACGGCCGCCAGGCGGTCGAGCTCATCCCCCAGATCAAGCCCGACGTGGTGCTGATGGACATGCGCATGCCGGTGATGTCCGGCCTGGAGGCGCTGCAGGCCCTGGGCGCGAAGAACGAACTGCCGCCCACCATCATCCTCACCACTTTCGACGACGACCAGCTGGTGCTGGCCGGCATCCGCGCCGGCGCCCGCGGCTACCTGCTCAAGGATGTCTCGCTCGACCAGCTGGTCTCGGCCATCCAGACGGTGGCCGAGGGTGGCTCCCTGGTGCAGCCGGCGGTCACCCAGCGCCTGCTCTCGGGCCTGGAGGGCCTGCAGAACGAATTCGTCAGCCTCGACCAGCCCGATCCGCTGACCGACCGCGAGACCGAAATCCTGCGCCTGATGGCCGGCGGCTTTTCCAACAAGGAGATCGCCAACTCCCTGGGCGTGGCCGAAGGCACCGTGAAGAACCACGTGTCCAACATCCTGTCCAAGCTGGGCGTGCGCGACCGCACCCGTGCGGTGCTGAAAGCCTTTGAACTCAAGCTGGTCTAGGTCCGTGCGGTGCCGTCCGGTGGTCTTGTCGCGGTCGTAACAAAAACCCCCTGCCGGGGGGCGTCCTGACCTGATATCCTCTCCCGTTCCTGCGGCCGGGCACGTCATCCGGCTGGGGGCCGTTCCTGGAGAATCCCCGAATGACCCGAGTTATCGAGTGGCTTGTTTCCCTGCTGATCGTCGCCGTGCTGTTCGTCGTGATCGCCCTGTTCCTGCCGGCGTCGCGCACGGTTTCCCACTCCGTGGAAACCAACCGCCCGATGTCGACGGTCACCGACGTGCTGACTAGCTACACCCGTTTTCGTGACTGGAACGCGCTGGTCAACCATGACCCGCGCATGAAGATCGACGTCTCCGGCCCCGAGTCGGGCGTCGGCGCCAAGCTGGCCTTCAGCTCCGATGATGCCCGCGTGGGCAATGGCAGCTGGGAGCTGGTCGAGTTCGAGCCGGGCGAGAAGATCGTCTACGAGCTCGACACCGAAGGCCGCGGCACCAACAAGCGCATGACCTTCGACCTCGAGCGCACCGGCCAGCGCAAGCAGAACGTCAAGATCACCCAGACCTACACCGTGGACTACGGCTGGGACCTGCTGGGCCGCTACGCCGGCCTGTACGTCACCGACAACATCGGCGACGACATGAAGCTGGGCCTGGGCAAGTTCAGCAACCTGATGGCGACGATCCCGCGCTTCGACTACAGCCAGCACGACGCCGAGTTCGCCTTCGTCGACCAGCCGGCCGCGAACGTGCTGTCGGCCACGGCCACCGCCAAGCGCGCCAACGACGACATCGCGGTCGCCATGACCAACCAGCTCAAGTGGATCGAGCAGGTCATGGAAGAGAACAACCTCGAAGCCGCCGGCCCGCTGCGCATCATCACCAACGAGTTCGGCGCCGATGCCTATGGCTTCGACGTGGTCATGCCGGTGCGTCCGGAAGGCACGGGCCCGGCCGGTGAGGACGAGGCCGCCGGGGAAGGCGAGGACGTCGCCGCGAACGAGGACGGCGAAGCCGCCGAGGGTGACGAGGCCGCCGAGGGCGTGGAGTCCGAGGAACTGGTCGCCGAAATCGCGCAGGAGCCGGTTGCCCTGAACGCGCCGTTCGACGCGTCGGGCATGCCCGAGGTGCTGGACATCGAGATCAACCCGGGCCGCAACAACACGAAGAATCCGGTGGTCTACCTGCAGGTGCCGGCGCACCGCGCCGTGACCACCACCTACGTGGGTCCGGCGCCGGCGCTGCCGCGCGTGCGCGACCTGATCCGCGCCTGGGCCATGGTCCGCGGCGCCGAGACGGCCGACCGTCCCTACGAGGACTACCGCATCGAGATCGAGGACATGCTGTCCGACACCGCCGAGTTCCAGGTCTACTGGCCGGTGAAGGTCAACGGCCAGATGCCGGGCGAAGCGGTCCAGCTCGTGCCGGAGCCGGTCAAGGAAGGCCAGGCCAGCCCGCCCCCGGGCGCGGAAGGCGAAGCCGGGGACGAAGACGCCCCGGCCGACGCGGAAGAGACCGAGTCCGCCGAGTAAGCAAACACGCAGGGCGGGCCATCAAGCCCGCCCTGTTTTCTTGTGGAGACCATGAGAATCCGGACCCGATGATCGAGGCCAATGCCCTGCACAAACGCTACGGCCGCCTGCTGGCCGTGGATGGCATCAGTTTCAAGGTCGAACCCGGCGAAGTGCTGGGATTCCTGGGCCCCAACGGGGCCGGCAAGTCCACCACCATGAAGATGATCGCGGGCTTCCTGGCGCCCAGCGCCGGCACCGCCCGCGTCTGCGGCCACGACGTGCAGTCGGCGCCGATGGCCGCCCGCCGCGCCCTGGGTTACCTGCCCGAAGGCGCGCCGGGTTACGGCGAGATGAGTCCGCTGGGTTTCCTGGGCTTCATCGCCGACGTGCGCGGCCTGCGCGGCGACGCCCGCCGGGGGCGTCTCGACGCCGCCATTGGCCGCCTGTCGCTGCAGGGCGTGCTGCACCAGCCGATCGACACGCTGTCCAAGGGCTTCAAGCGCCGCGTCGGCCTGGCCGCCGCGATCCTGCACGATCCGCCGGCCCTGGTTCTGGACGAGCCCACCGACGGCCTGGACCCGAACCAGAAGCACGAGGTGCGCAGCCTCATCCGCGAGCTCGCCCGCGACCGCACCGTGCTGCTGTCCACGCATATCCTCGAGGAAGTCGAGGCCGTCTGCAGCCGCGCGATGATCGTCGCGCGCGGCAAGGTGCTGGCCGACGCCACGCCGGCCGAACTGCTCGCGCGCTCGCGCTACCAGGGCGCCGTGTCGCTGCTGGCGTCCGACAGCATCGCTGCCCGCGCCGCGCTCGATGGCATGCCCGGCGTCAGCGGCTTCCACCAGGAAAGCAGCGACGGTCGCCTGTATGTCTTCCCGCAAGGCCGGCCGGTATCGACTGAAGCCGTGGCCGAAAGGCTTCGCCAGCGCGGGGTCGAACACAGCGGCCTGCAGCCCGAGCGGGGCCGCCTGGACGAAGTCTTCCGCCGCATCACCACCCCGGAGGAGCAGGCATGAACGGCATCTGGCCGGTGCTGCGCCGCGAGTTCGGTGCCTATTTCGCCACGCCGCTGGCGGTGGTGTTCCTGGTGATCTTCCTGGTGCTCGCGGGTGCCTTCAGCTTCTACCTGGGCAACTTCTACGAAACCGGACAGGCCGACCTGCAGGCTTTCTTCAGCTTCCATCCCTGGCTCTACCTGCTGCTGGCGCCGGCCGTGGCGATGCGCCTGTGGGCCGAGGAGCGCAAGGCCGGCACCCTGGAGCTGCTGCTCACGCTGCCACTGACGGCCTGGCAGGCGGTGCTGGGCAAGTTCCTCGCCGCCTGGGCCTTCCTCGGGCTGGCGCTGGTGCTGACCTTCCCCATGTGGATCACCGTCGCCTGGCTGGGTGAGCCCGACCACGGCGTCATCGTCGCCAGCTACCTCGGCAGCTGGCTGATGGCCGGAGCCTTCCTGGCGGTGGGTGGCGCGCTCTCGGCCGCCACGCGCAGCCAGGTGGTGGCCTTCATCCTCACCGTGGTCGTGTGCCTGCTGTTCCTGCTGGCCGGCTTCCCGATGGCCCTGGACCTGGTGCGGGGCTGGGCGCCGCAGGCCCTGGTGGACGCCGTCGCGGGCCTGAGTTTCCTCACCCATTTCCAGGCCATCACCCGCGGCGTGCTCGACCTGCGCGACGTGGTGTTCTTCATGCTGTGCATCGCCGCCTGGCTGTGGGCGACGGTACTGGTGATCGACATGAAGAAGGCCGACTGAACGCCATGAAGATGCTCAATCGTCGTTCCGTTCCGCTGCTCGCACTGGCCTTGCTGGCCCTGGCCTTCGTCGCGCTGGTGTCGCTGTCCACGATCGTCCTGCGCGGGGCCCGCGTGGACCTGACCGAGCAGGGCCTGTACACCCTGTCCGACGGCACCTTGCGCATCCTCGAAAACGTCGGGGAACCGGTCACGCTCAAGCTCTTCTATTCCGAACACGCCACCGGGGAGCTGCAGCAGTTCCGCAGCTACGCCACCCGCGTGCGCGAACTGCTCGAGGAGATCGCCGCGCGCTCGGACGGCAAGGTCACGCTGGAGGTCATCGACCCCGAGCCCTTCTCCGAGGCCGAGGACCAGGCCGCCGCCTACGGCCTGCAGGCGATTCCCCTGGGCAACACCGGCGAAAAGCTCTTTTTCGGCCTGGTCGGCAGCAACAGCACCGACGGCGAGTCGCTGATGCCCTTCATCCAGCCCGACAAGGAAGCCTTCCTCGAATACGACGTGGCCAAGCTGGTCAGCTCGCTGGGCAACGCCGACCGCCCGGTCGTCGCGATGATCAGCGGCCTGCCGACCGGCCCGCGCATGGACCCCAGCGGACGCCAGGAGCCGGGCTGGGTGATCGACCGCCAGCTGCGCGAACTCTTCGAGCTGCGCCGGCTGCAGGGCATGCCCTCGGAAATCGCGGACGACGTCGACCTGCTGTTGCTGGTCCATCCCAAGGACGTGCCCGAACACACCCTGGTCGCGATCGACCAGTTCGTGCTGCGCGGCGGCCGCCTGCTGGCCTTCCTGGACCCGGACGCCGAGGCCGACCAGAGCGGCGTCAATCCGCTGGACCCGCTGTCGGTGGCGGCGCCGCAGGCATCGCACCTGGGACCGCTCTTCCAGGCCTGGGGCATCAATTTTGATCCGGGCCGGGTCGTGCTCGACGAGCGCCATGCGCTGCAGGTGCAGCCGGACCCGAACGGGCCGCCCGTGCGCCACCTGGCCGTGCTGGGCCTGGGCGAGGACGCGCTGAACCAGGACGACGTGGTGTCTGCCGAGCTGCAGAAACTGCATTTCTCCACCGTGGGCGCCCTGGGCCTCGCGCGGGAGTCGACGCTGAAGATGGAGGCGCTGGCGCAGAGCTCGCGCCGTGCCGCGCTGGCCGACGTGGTCGCCGTGCGCGATGCGGTGTCCGATCCCGATTCGCTGCGCGAGGGCTTCAAGCCCGGTTCCGATCCGCTGGTGCTGGCGGCGCGCTTCACCGGCGAGCTCAAGACCGCCTTCCCGGACCGTGCGGGGGACGAGGGACACCTCGCGGCCAGCGACGGACCGGTCAACATGATCGTCGTCGCCGACACCGACGTGCTGACCGACCGCCTCTGGGTGCAGGTCAGTGATTTCCTCGGCCAGCCGGTCTACAACGCTTTCGCCAACAACGGCGACTTCGTCTTCAACGCCGTCGACAACCTGGTGGGCAACGCCGACCTGATCGCCGTGCGCACGCGGGCGCCGTCGGCGCGGCCTTTCACCCGGGTCGAACGCATCCGCCGTGGCGCCGAAGAGCGTTACCGCGCCACCGAACAGCGCCTGCAGCAGCAGCTCGATGAACTCGAACAGCAGCTCGGCGCGCTGCAGCAGCCGGGCGCGGACGGCCAGGCGATGGCCATCAGCCCGGAGCAGCAGGCGCAGATCCTTCGCTACCAGGAAGAACGCCTGCGCATGCGCAAGGAGCTGCGCGAAGTGCAGCACCGTCTCAACGCCGACATTGATGCCCTGGGCGATCGCCTCAAGCTGCTCAACATCCTCGGCATGCCGGCGCTGGTCGTGCTGGTGGCCCTGCTGGTCGCCTGGCGGCGCTGGTCGCGCCGGCGGGCGGCGGAGTCCTGAGCGGTGCGCCCGCGCGCGCTTGTCCTGCTGGCGGTTTGCGCCCTGGGCCTGGTGGCCCTGGCCACCTGGGCCCTGGGCCAGCGCAGCGTAGGCACCGAGGCGAGCGGCGGCGAGGCCCTGCCGGGTTTCGCCGCGCGGATCGAGTCCCTGCAGCGGCTTGAAGTGCGTGGGGCCGGCGGCAAGGTGCTGGTGTCGCTGCGTCGGCGCGACGGCGGCTGGGAGGTCGAACAGCATCCGGGCTGGCCGGCCAACCAGCGCGAGATCAGCCGGGCCCTGTTCCGCGTGGGCGAAGCGCGGCGCATCGAGGCCAAGACCGACAATCCGTCCCTGCATGCGCGCCTCGGCGTCGAGGACATCAGCCTGGCCGATGCCAAGGGCGCCGAACTGCGGTTCGAAGGCGGCGGCGAACCGCTGGCCCTCGTGGTCGGCCGCAACCATCCCGGCCTGGGCGGCAGCTACGTGCGCGTCAGCGGCGACGATGCCTCCTGGCTGATCGATGCCGACCTGAGCCCGGCACGCGAGCCGGTGGCCTGGCTCGACCGCCGGCTGGTGGACCTGCCGCTGGCACGCACCGAGCGGGTGCGCGTGGACCCCGCGACCGGCCCGGATTTCACGCTGGTTCGGGAGGGCGAGGGCTTCGTGGTTCAGGGCGCGCGCGCCGGCACGAGCCTTGATGTCCAGGCGACGGCCACCGCGGCGCTCCCCGAGCAGCTGGCGCTGGACGGCCTGGCCGAAGACGATGGCCAGGAGGCCGACTCGCGCCATGTCTACGAAACCCTCGATGGCCTTCGCCTGGAGATCGCGAGCTGGCAGGAGGCCGACGGGGTCTGGGCGCGGCTGGAGGTCAGCCTGGACGAAGGCAAGGCCCGGGACTGGTTCGCCCAGGCCGGCGAACCGGCCGAACCCGGCACCGACCGCCTGGCGAAGCGGCAGGAGCAGGTGGCCCGATGGCAGGCGCGCTTCGAAGGCCGGCGATTCCTGATTCCGCCGCACAAGGCCGCCAACCTGCTCAAGACACGCGCCGACCACCTGGACGGGCGCTGATGCCGGTCACCAGCCGTTTGCCGAGCTACTTCGCTGGCGGCGGCGCCCTGGCGTGCGGCCTTGCGGTGGCGCTGGGTGCCTATGCCAGCCACGGTCTGGAAGGCGAGGCGGCCGGCCGGGCCGGCCTGGCGGCCCTGTTCCTGTTTGGTCATGGCCTGGCGCTGCAGTTGCTGCTGCGCGAGGCCAGGGGCCGGCTGCGGCTCGTTGCCGGCGGCGCCATGCTGCTGGGCGTGCTGCTGTTCGCCGGCAGCCTCTGCGCGGCGGTGTTCCTGGGCTGGCCCACGCGGCTGGCGCCCGCCGGCGGCTTGCTGCTGATCGCCAGCTGGCTGCTGATCGCCATCGACAGCTTCCGACGCTGAGCCCCGCGCCATGGCCCGCTATCGCCGCGGTTTCGATCTTGAGCTGGCCGCTTCGCATCTGCGCCGGCGCGATCGCAAACTCGGGCGCTGGATGGACCGCATCGGCCCACTGGATCTCGGCGAACGCTGGCGCCGTCGGTTCGACCCGACCGACGCGCTGGCCCGCGCCATCCTCTACCAGCAGTTGTCGGGCAAGGCGGCGGCCACCATCGTCGCCCGCGTCGAAGCGGCGATCGGCGCCCGCAAGCTGCATGCGGACACCCTGGCGCGCATCGACGATGCCGGCCTGCGCGCCTGTGGCGTGTCCGGCAACAAGACCCTGGCCCTGCGCGACCTCGCCGCGCGTTCGGCCGCGGGCGAGGTGCCGACGGCCGCCGAAATGGCGCGTTTGCACGAGGACGAGATCATCGAGCGCCTGACCGCGGTGCGTGGCATCGGCCGCTGGACGGTGGAGATGATGCTGATGTTCCAGCTGGGCCGCCCCGACGTGCTGCCGGTGGACGACCTGGGCGTGCGCAAGGGCGCGCAGCTGCTCGACAGACTCGAGGACATGCCGCGGCCGAAGGAGCTTGCCGGACGTGGTGAAGCCTGGGGCCCTTACCGCACCCTGGCGGCGCTCTACCTGTGGCGGATTGCCGATTTTTCCGCGCCAGGGAAGGCGCCGGTCAAACGCTCGCAGGACTAACGGTTTCCGGCGCGGCCGGATGCCAGCGCCAGTGCCAGGGTTCGTAGGTGATGCCGTGCGGATTGCCGCGCGGGTAGCTCATCCGGAAACCGAAATCCCCGGCTTTGTCGCGCAGCCAGCCGAAGGCCGGCGTCGCCTCGAAACTTTCCTCGGCCGGCGCTTCGCCCGGGGTGCCGATATCGATCGCCAGGCCACCGTGGTGCTCGCTGTAACCCGGCGCGGCGTTGACGGCCAGGATCTCGTCCACGCCCAGGCCGCGCGCAAGCTTTCGTTCGAAGATGCCCAGCTGGTAGTCGTGGCTGCGGTAGCCGGAGATGGCGTCGAGCACGATGTCGTCGGCGAGCGCCGAACGCTGCATCCGGCGCCAGGCGCGGGCAGCCGGCTCGAGCAGCCACAGCGGCCGGCGGTAGCGATCGAACCCGGCGAATTCGAGGCGGCCGGGCTCGGGCACCAGGGCCAGCCCGCTGCGTTCTGCGTAGCTCGCGTCCAGGCCGAGGCTCGCCAGCCGCGATTCCAGGCCATCCAGGGGCAGGGTCGGCGGGCTGCCCTCGCGCAGCGCGGCAAGCGCTTCGCCGACGCCGGGCTCGCGGTCCAGCACGGGCAGCAGGGCGTGCAGGCGCCCGCCGTCGAAGGTGGCCAGGAAGCGGCCGTCGGACTTGCGGCGCAGGCACCAGGGCGCCAGCGCGAGCGCGCGGGCATCGGCATTCGCCCGCGCCCGCGGCCGGACCAGCCGTGCGGGCAGGGCCTCGACGCGGGGGCTGTTGACCAGATGCCAGTTCAGGGCGTGCATGGCCGCAGCTTATCGCCTCAGGCGGCCGCGCGGCGCAGGATGTCCAGCACCGCCTGCGGATGTTCGAAGCTCAGCAGCCAGACCCGGCCGTCGGCGTGTGGCAGGGCCAGCACCTTCGAGACGTCGGTGACCAGGCAGAAGGCCTTGCGCTTGTCGCGCAGCATGAAGTGGCCGGCCCAGTAGCCGGGCAGGCCGAAGCCGTTGGTCTTGAGCCTTGGCTTGAATTCGGAGTGTTCGCGCGTGTCCACCACGCGGGCCTGGTCGAGCCGGAACGCCGACAGCGGCGACTGGCGACTGTAGTAGGTCGCCTTCACCCGGATCTGCTTGCCGTCGAAGGCGACCTGGCGCCGCCACATCGGCAGCAGGACCGCCAGGATCAGCAGGGCCACCAGGGCCTGCATCGCGAGGATCAGCACCGCCTTGTTGCCTTCGGCCTCGGTGTAGAGGATGGCCAGCGCGGCGGTGGTCGCGGGTACAAGGGTGCCCAGAACCACGGCGAACCAGATCGCGGCCTTGCCGATCGGGGGGAGCGCGAAATTGCGGTAAGGGTCAGTCATCGGTTTTCTCGTCGGGCTTCTTCAGGCGGCCCTGCTTGCGCAGGGCCTCGCGCAGTACGTACTCGATCTGGGCGTTCACCGAGCGCAGCTCGTCGTCGGCCCAGCGCTGGACGGCGTCCAGCACCTGGGCGTTTATGCGCAGCGGATAGGCTTTTTTTTCCGCCAAGACCCCGGCCTCAGTAGACGCTGCCGGCGTTCACCACCGGCTGCGTGCCGCGCTCGGCGCACAGCACCACCAGCAGGTTGGACACCATCTGGGCGCGGCGCTCCGGATCGAGGTCGACGACGTTGCGGGCCGACAGCTGCTCGAGCGCCATTTCGACCATGCTCACCGCGCCCTCGACGATGCGGGTGCGCGCGGCGATGATCGCGCCGGCCTGCTGGCGCTGCAGCATGGCCTGGGCGATTTCGGGCGCGTAGGCCAGGTGGCTGATGCGGGCCTCCATCACGTGCACGCCGGCCTGGGCCAGGCGCTCCTGGATTTCGTCGGTGAGGTGCTTGGAGACCTCGGTCGCGTGGCTGCGCAGGGCGATGGCACCGTCCTCGTGCTGGTCGTAGGGATAGGACGTGGCCATGGCGCGAACGGCGGCCTCGGACTGCACGTGCACGAAGCTTTCGTAGTCATCGACGTTGTAGACGGCTTCGGCCGAGTCCACGACCTGCCAGACGATGACCGCGGCGATTTCGATCGGGCTGCCCTCGAGTTCGTTGACCTTGAGCTTGCCGGACTCGAAGTTGCGCACCCGCAGGCTGACCTTCTTGGCCGCGTAGAAGGGGTTGTTCCAGCGAAGGCCCTGGTCCTTCACCGTGCCGACGTATTTTCCGAAGAGGCTGAGCACCGCCGCCTGGTTGGGCTCGACCATGTAGAAGCCCGCGAGTGCGATGCAGACCACGAGCGCGATCAAGAGGCTCGAGACGACGGCCGCGGCACTGCCGCCGGTGCCCGGCAGGTTGGTGGCGAACAGATAGACCGCCAGCGCCGAAAGCAGCAGGAGCAGCAGCAGCGCCGGAATGCCGGGGAAGGAGCGGATGGGCTGTTCTTTCATGACGGGCCTCCTGGGGAATGAGGAGATGATATCAATTCGATATCAAAAGTCATCCCCCGGAAGTCATGATCCCGGGCTCAGGCTTCCCAGCCAATAAAATCAATGACTTGGCTTGGGAATCAGCCGGTAGCGAAGAAACGGGGAGGGGAGCTGCTCGCTGCCGATCACCATTTCCGTGCCGCCGGCGTCGAAGGCCAGCGCTTCGGCCTGGGGCAGCCAGGGCATCTGCAGGTGGGGCATCTTTTTCCCGGCCGCGAGCACCTCGCGCCAGTCACCGCCGCGCGGCCGGATCAGGAAGTGCACGGCCTGGTAGTTGAGCACCGCCAGCACCCGGCCGTTGGGGCTCAGGTCGGCGGCCGTCACCTGGGAGCGGTAGCGGCCGTAGACCGGATTGTCCATCAGGGTCTGGAGATTGGGCTGTTCGATGCCGGGCAGGGTGCCCAGGCGCTCGGCGACCACCGGCTCGCGGCCCGGGCGCAGGGGCACCCGGAACAGTTCGGCGGGCACCCGCTTCTTCGACACCAGCAGCACCTCGCCGGCGACCGGATCCACCGCGGCGGCCTCGCAGTCGCGGGCGCCGTCGGGCCAGGTGAATCGGATGGTCCAGGCCAGCAGCGCGGGCTGGTCGAGCCTGCGGGGCTGTTCCAGCACGTAGAGCTGGAGCTCGCGGCGCAGGCCGCCGTTGTCGCCGACGTCGGCGATCAGCAGGTAGTCGCTCCCCTCGAAGCGGAAGCTGGCCAGGTCTTCCCAGTCGCGGTTGGGCACGTCGGGGGTGTCGACGCTGCCGCGGTAGCGGCCCTTGCCGTCCACAAGGTGCAGCTGTGCGCCGCTGCCGCTGTCGTTGATCGCCCAGTAGTGGCCGGGGAAGTGCGTGGCGGCGGACAGGCCGCTGATTTCGCCGATGGCGCGGTGGGTCACGAGCCCGGTGATTTCCGGTTCGCTCCAGCGCACGGCTTCGGCCGGGGCGGCGGCGGCAAGAAGCAGGGCGGACAACAGGGTGGCAAGCAGGTCGGTGTAGGGCGGGAAACGGGTCATGGCGGGTCGTCAGGCTAGGACCCGAGCATGACAGAAAGCACCGTCGGCCGGCGACGCGGCGGGCGCCGCTACAATGGCCCTCTTCCCTTCCCTTGAACCGCCGCCATGTCCGACCAGCCGACCGTCACCCTGGGCACGCCGCTGTCCGCCTCCGCCCGCCGCGTGCTCCTGCTTGGTTCGGGCGAACTGGGCAAGGAAGTGGCGATCGAGCTGCAGCGTTTCGGGGTCGAGGTGATCGCCGCCGACCGTTATGCCGACGCGCCGGCCATGCAGGTCGCGCACCGCGCCCACACGCTGAACATGCTCGACCCGGCGGCGCTGCGCGACCTGATCGCGCACGAACGGCCCGACCTGGTGGTGCCCGAGATCGAAGCCATCCACACGCCGACCCTGGTCGAGCTCGAGGCCGACAAGGGCCAGCGGGTGGTCCCGACGGCCAGGGCCGCGCGCCTGACGATGGACCGCGAGGGCATCCGCCGGCTGGCTGCGGAAACCCTCGGCCTGCCGACCTCGCCATATCGTTTTGTCGATACCGAGGCGGAATACCGCGACGCCGTAGCGGCGATCGGCCTGCCTTGCGTGGTGAAGCCGGTGATGTCGTCCTCGGGCAAGGGCCAGAGCACCGTGCGCAGCGAAGCCGATGTCGCCAGGGCCTGGGCCTATGCCCAGTCCGGCGGCCGCGCCGTCCAGGGTCGCTGCATCGTCGAAGGCTTCGTGGACTTCGACTACGAAATCACCCTGCTCACCGTGCGCCATCGCGACGGGACCTCGTATTGCGACCCCATCGGCCACCTGCAGGTGGATGGCGACTACCGCGAAAGCTGGATGCCGCAGCCGATGTCGGACCTGGCGCTGGCGCGGTCGCGCGAGATCGCCCGGGCGATCACCGACGACCTGGGTGGCTGGGGGCTGTTCGGCGTCGAGCTGTTCGTGAAAGGCGACGAGGTCTGGTTCAGCGAAGTGTCGCCGCGACCGCACGATACCGGCCTGGTCACCCTGGTCTCGCAGGAGCTGAGCGAGTTTGCGCTGCATGCCCGCGCGATCCTCGGACTTCCCATCCCGGTGATCCGCGGCTTCGGCCCCTCGGCGTCCTGCGCGGTGCTGGCCACCGGCCACGGCGTGCCGGAGTTCGGGAACGTCGAGGCCGCGCTGGCCGAGCCCGACACCCAGCTGCGCTTGTTCGGCAAGCCCCGCGTCGAGGGCCAGCGCCGCGTCGCCGTCACCCTGGCCCGCGACACCGACATTGAATCGGCCCGCGCCAAGGCCTGCCGCGCCGCCGCCGCCCTGCGCGTCGAGCTCCGCTAGTTCGCGAGGTCGACCCAGACCATGCGGTGGTCGGTGGCATCGAGCCACGCCGCCCCGGGCTGTCCCGGCGCAGGCCAGAACACGCCGCTGCCGAGCACGCTGAAGCCGACGGACGGCAGCACGTAGTCGACGCGGTAATTGCCGTTGCGCGGACCGAAGTCAGCGGTGTCGTGCGCGGGCGAAGAACGGTGCCGGTCGTTGGCGGCGCTGTCGCCGGCCGCGAGGACGGCGCCCTCGCTGCGCGGCGAAGCAAAACGCAATACGCGCGGGTGCTCCAGCAGCTGCTGGATGGTGCCGGGGAGGCTGCTGCCATCGGCCGGGTCGGCGTTGTAGTCACCGACGATCACGAAGCGCTCGCCCTCGGGCAGGCCGCCGCAGCGCTGCCGGTCGTCGCACAGCCAGGGCTTGTCGCCGGGTGAGATGTATTCGGCCCACAGGCGGACCTCGTCATGGTTGCGCGCCGCGTTGCGCCGCTCCGGCCCGTCGAATACCGGTGGCGTCGGGTGCGCGGCCAGCAGGTGCACGGTCCCCAGCGGCGTCCGCACGGGCAGGTCCCAGTGCGACTTGGAACTCAGGCGAAGCTGCCGCCAGGTTTCCTCCGGGTACCAGGGTTCACCGGTGGCCGGGTCCTTCGGCGCCATCGCGCCCGGCAGGGTGGACCAGCGCAGCAGGCGGAAACTCCGCACCGCGTCGGCGTCGATTGGATAACGCGACAGCACCAGCATGCCGTACTGGCCCGGGTGCAGGCCGTAGCCCCAGGCGTCGTCGCCGCGGGCGCGGCCGGCGGTGGCGACGCGGCCATCGCGATCGAGGTCCAGCCCGCTGGGTTCGCCGGTATTGACCGGCGCCAGGTAGCGGTGGGCATAGCTGGTCGGTTGTTCGCCGTGCTGCGCCACGCCCAGGTAGTCACGAAGGAAGACGTCCGCAGCGGCGCCGGCCTCGTCGTAGTCGAATTCGTTGATCAGCAGCACGTCCGGCCGCTGTCGCTGGATGACCGCAGCGATCTTGCGGGCGTCGGCGTCCCCGGCCCGCAGGCGGGCGAGCAGGCCGCCGGCCTGTTCCGAATAAAGCGAGGTGTTGAAGGTGGCGATCCGCAGGCTCACCGGCTTTTCCTGGGTCACGACGGGGGCGTTCGCCCGGCAGGCGACGAGCAGGAGCAAGCAGAGGGCCAGCAGGCCGGTTCGAAGGGTAGGGCGCATGGGGGGCGATTGTGCCCGATGGACATGTCCCCGTCGCTCATTCCGGGTCCGGCATGGTTCGCCAGCGGGGCCCGTCCAGGAATTCCAGTGGCCGGTAGGCGCGCTTGTAGGCCATCTTGCGGTGGCCGTCGATCCAGAAGCCCAGGTAGACGTGGCCACGCGCCTCCCGCCGGCAGCGTTCGACCTGGGCCAGGATGGCGTAGGTGCCCAGGCTGCGCGCGGCCAGCGCCGGATCGAAGAAGGTGTAGACCGCCGACAGCCCGTCGGGCAACACGTCGGTCACCGCCAGGGCCACCAGGCGACCATCGAGCCGGAACTCCATGAATTCGGTGGGGCTCCAGCGGCAGGCGAGGAAGGCGTCGAAGTTCTCCGGGGCCGGGTCGTCCATGCCGCCGCCGGGGTGGCGGGTGTCGAGGTAGTGCCGGTAGAGCGCGAAATTCTCTTCGGTGCGTTCGGCCGGCGCGATGTGCATGCGGAGGTCGGCGTTGCGGGCCAGGCAGCGCCGCTGGGCGCGGTTGGGCTCGAACCGGTCGGCCGGGATGCGCACCGAGATGCAGGCCCGGCAGCCCGCGCAGTAGGGCCGGTAGACGTGCCCGCCGCTGCGGCGGAAACCCATCGCCAGCGCCTGGCCGTACACCGAGGGCAGGTGCGGGTCGGTCGGGTCGATGATCAGGTCGCGCGCAAGCCGGTCCGGCCAGTAGCCGCAGGGATGCTCCAGGCTCTGGAAAAGGCGGATCGAGTGCTGGCCGCTGCTACGCATGCCCCAAGCCTAACCCCATTTCTCAGCGGATCACGCGCCCCAGTCGCTGGCCGACGCGGGTCTGGGTTTCGGTGGCGAAGGTGTCGAGTTCGACGGCGTCGCGGGGGAACAGCAGGATCACGGTCGAACCGTAGTTGAAGCGGGCCATCTCGGCGAAGCGGCCCAGGGTGATGCCCTGGCCGCGCCAGTCGCGGCGGATCAGCTTGTTGGCGTAGGCCGGGATTTCGACGCCGTTCCACACCGTTTCCACGCCCGAAACCAGCATCGCACCCACCATCACCGAACACATCGGTCCGAAGTCGGTTTCGAAGTGGCAGACCAGGCGCTCGTTGCGGGCGAACAGGCGTGGGATCGCCTGCACGCCCCAGGGCGCGACCGTGAACAGGCGTCCCGGCACGTGCAGGGTTTCCACCAGGGTACCGGCCCAGGGCATGTGCACGCGGTGGTAGTCGCGCGGCGACAGATAGACGTTGGCGAACCAGCCGTCGGCGTAGGGCGCGGCCATCGCCTCGTCGCCCAGCAGTTCGGCAGCGGTGAAGGACTGGCCCTTGGCCTGGAAGATGCGCCCGTCCTCGATGCGCCCGACCTGGCTGACCTTGCCGTCGGCCGGCATCAGCAGCGTGTCGGGGGCCGCGTCGGCCAGACGCACGCCCTGGCGCAGTTCGCGGGTGAAGAAGGCATTGAAGTGCGGGTAGTTGCGCGGCTCCGGGTCCGCCGCCTCGGACATGTCCACGCCGAACTTGCGGATCACCAGCGCGATCAGCCAGTCCTTGAAACGTCCGTTCGTGGAACGCGCGACGCCGTAGGCCAGGCGCGAAAGCAGCCGGTGCGGCAGCAGGTACTGCAGCGCGACCTTCGGACTCACGGCGCCACCTCGGCCAGCAGCGCCAGGTCGGCGGCGATGTCGGCCGGCACGAAGGGCGGGCGGATCAGGCCCACCTGCCGGCCCTGGGCGTCCAGCACCACCAGGGCGCTGGAGTGGTCCATGGTGTAGTCGCCGCCCTCGACGGGGACCTTCATGTAGACCATGCCCAGGCTGGTGGCGAAGTTTTCCAGGGCCGGCTCGGGCGCCGTCGCGGCCAGGGTGGCCGGGTGGAAATAGCGGGCGTATTCACCGGTCTTTTCCGGCGTGTCGCGCTCCGGGTCCACCGAGACGAAAAGCACGCGCGGCCGCCGGCCCTCCGGCAGGTGTTCCCATTCGGCCTGCGCGCGGGACAGGTCGGTGAGCGTGGTCGGGCAGACGTCCGGGCAATGGGTGAACCCCAGGAAGGCCACGGTCCAGCGGCCCCGGAGCTCGGCCGGTTCCAGCGCCGTGCCGTCGGACTGCTGCAGGCTGAAGGCCGGCACCGCGCGAGGCGCGGGGAACAGGCGCACGGCCTTGAGCCGGGCCGGGTCGACGGCCGGCAGGGCGGCGGACGTCGCCACCGGCGCGGTGCCGGGTGACATCGCGACCTGGGCGGCCCACAGGCCAAGCCCGGCGGCAATGGCGGCGACAAGAACAAGCAACGTCTGGCGGTTGAACACGAATGCCCCCGGGGACCTTTGGATGCCGGCAATTATAGGCCGGGCGCGGCTATACTCCCGGCATTGCAAGGGATTTCAAGAACATGCCGGCGGAACTTGCCACCATCATCGACTTCATCCGCTACGGCGCCAGCCGTTTCAACGCCGCTGGCCTGAGCTTCGGCCACAGCATGGACAACGCGCTGGACGAGGCGACCCAGCTGGTGCTGCACGCGTTGCACCTGCCGCACGACCTGGGTCCGGCCTATGGCCAGGCGCGGCTGACGACCGAAGAAAAGCAGGAAATCCTGTCGCTGTTCACGCGTCGCATCAACGAACGCATCCCGGCCTGTTACCTCACCGGCGAGGCCTGGTTCGCCGGCCTGAGCTTCAAGTCCGATCTGCGCGCGCTGGTGCCGCGCTCGCCGATCGCCGAGCTGATCGAAGCCGGCTTCGAGCCTTGGCTCGGCGGTCGCGAGGTCACCCGGGCGCTGGACATGTGCACCGGCTCGGGCTGCATCGCCATCGCCACCGCGCACTACCACCCGCACTGGCAGGTGGACGGCGTCGACCTGAGCGAGGACGCGCTGGCGCTTGCGCGCGAGAACGTCGAGCGACTGCACGCCGACAACGTGCGCCTGGTGCATTCGGACCTGTTCCACAACCTCGACGGCGAGGTCTACGACCTGATCGTCACCAATCCGCCCTACGTCACCCACGCCGAAACCGATGCGCTGCCGGCGGAATACCGGCACGAGCCCGAGCTGGGCCTTCGCGCCGGCGACGACGGCCTCGACCTGGCGCTGGAGATCCTGCGCGACGCGCCCCGCCACCTTTCCGAACACGGCCTGCTGATCTGCGAAGTCGGCGAGAGCGAGCGCGCCCTGGTGAAGCTGCTGCCGGAAGTGCCCTTCAACTGGGTCGAGTTCAAGGTCGGCCAGATGGGCATCTTCGTGGTCGAACGCGAAGACCTGCTCGCCCACCATGCACGCATCAAGGCCCTGGCCGATGCGCGCCGGGCCTGAGCCGGCATGAGCGACAACAGCTTCGGCCGCCTGCTGCGGGTCACCACCTTCGGTGAGAGCCACGGGCCGGCGATCGGCTGCGTGGTCGACGGCTGCCCGCCCGGCATCGCCCTGGCACCGGAGGATTTCCGCCACGACCTGGCGAGGCGCGCCACCGGGAAGACCCGGCACACTTCGCAGCGCCACGAGGCCGATGAGGTCGAGATCCTCAGCGGCGTCTTCGAGGGCCTGACCACCGGCACGCCGATCGCCCTGCTGGTGCGCAACACCGACGCCCGCAGCAAGGACTACGCGAAGATCGCCGACCAGTTCCGCCCGGGCCACGCCGACTACACCTACCTGCACAAGTACGGCATCCGCGATCCCCGCGGCGGCGGCCGCAGTTCCGCCCGCGAGACCACGATGCGGGTGGCGGCCGGCGTCATCGCCCGCAAATGGCTGGCGGAGCGCTTCGGCGTGCAGGTGCGGGCCTGCGTGTCGCAGGTGGCGGGGCTGGTGCCGGGCCACTTCGACTGGGACGCCGTCGAATCCAATCCCTTCTTCTGGCCCGACGCCGACCAGGTGGGTGAGCTCGAGGCCTTCATGGACGCGCTGCGCAAGTCCGGCGACTCTGCCGGCGCCCGCGTCCGGGTGCAGGCGCTCGGCGTGCCGCCGGGCTGGGGCGAGCCGGTCTACGGCAAGCTCGACGCCGAAATCGCCGCGGCGATGATGTCCATCAACGCGGTCAAGGGCGTGGAGATCGGCGCCGGATTCGACGCCGTCATCCAGAAGGGCAGTGAACACCGCGACCTGATGTCGCCCGGGGGTTTCGCCAGCAACCACGCCGGCGGCATCCTGGGCGGCATATCCAGCGGCCAGCCGATCGAGGTCTCGGTGGCGTTCAAGCCCACCTCGAGCCTGCGCCTGCCCGGCGCCACGGTCGATCGCAGCGGCGCCGCGGTGGAGGTCATCACCACCGGCCGCCACGATCCCTGCGTCGGCCTGCGGGCCCCGCCCATCTGCGAAGCCATGCTGGCCCTGGTCCTGATGGACCAGGCCCTGCGCCACCGCGCCCAGAATGCCGACGTCGCCCCGGTCACGCCGAAGGTCCCCGGCGGCTGACGTTCCCCCCGATTCTTGCTACGGATGATCCATGAGCGACAAGACTTTCAATGTTGCGGTAGTTGGCGCCACCGGTGCGGTGGGCGAGGCGATGCTGGCCATCCTGGCCGAGCGCCGGTTCCCGGTCGGCAAACTGCATTTGCTCGCCAGCGCGCGTTCGGCGGGCGAGAAGATCGGCTTCGGGTCGCAGAAGATCGTCGTCGAGGACCTGGCCAGCTTTGATCCCGCCGGCGTCGATATCGCGCTGTTTTCGGCCGGCGGCTCGGTGTCGAAGGAGTTCGCGCCGAAGTTCGCCGCCGCCGGCGCCGTCGTCATCGACAACAGCTCGGCCTTCCGCTACGACGACGACGTGCCGCTGGTGGTCGCCGAGGTGAACCCGGAGCAGGTGGAGAACCGCCCGCGCGGCATCATCGCCAATCCCAACTGCTCCACCATGCAGATGCTGGTGGCGCTGGCGCCGATCCACCGCGCCGCCGGCATCGAGCGCATCAACGTCGCCACCTACCAGTCGGTGTCGGGCGCCGGCCGCAGCGCGATGGAGGAACTGGGCCGGCAGACCGCCGCGATGCTCAACTTCCAGCCGCACGAGCGGGCGAAGTTCCCGGTCCAGATCGCCTTCAACCTGATCCCGCACATCGACGAATTCCTGGACAACGGCTTCACCAAGGAAGAGATGAAGATGGTCTGGGAAACCCGGAAGATCCTGGGCGACGACTCGATCATGGTGAATCCGACCGCGGTGCGCGTGCCGGTGTTCTTCGGCCACGCCGAGGCGGTGCACCTGGAGACCCGGCGCAAGATGACGGCCGCCGAGGCCCGCGAGCTGCTCGAAGCGGCGCCGGGCATCGAAGTGGTGGACGACCGCGAAGCCGGTGGCTATCCCACGCCTGTGACCCACGCCGCGGGCACCGACCCGGTTTATGTCGGCCGCATCCGCGAGGACATCTCGCATCCGCGTGGCCTGGACCTGTGGATCGTCGCCGACAACATCCGCAAGGGCGCGGCGCTCAATGCCGTGCAGCTGGCTGAACTCGTGGTCAAAGTCCGTTCCTGACCGGTATATTCGCCAGCAATGACGTCGGGGCCGCCGCAGGGGAGTGGTCGCGCCATCCACAGTCGGGGAGAAACCGCGCGTGAAAATCAGGCATCTGCAGCTTCCGTTGGCCCTGGCGCTCGCCCTGGGCGCCGCGCCCGCCCACGCCCTGGGCCTGGGTGCGCTCGAGGTCAAGTCGGGCCTGAACCAGCCGCTGGTTGCCGAAATCCCCATCCTTTCCGCCGCCCCGGGTGAGCTGGAGGAGCTGGAAGTGCGCCTGGCCTCGCCCGAGGCCTTCGCCCGCGTCGGCCTGGAGCGCCCGGTCGGCCTCACGGCGAACCTGCAGATGGAAGTGGGCCGCAATGCCCAGGGCCAGCCGGTGATCCGCGTCACCACGGCCAGCCGCTTCAACGAACCCTTCCTGACCTTCCTGATCGAGGCCAATTGGGGCCGCGGCAGCGTGGTGCGCGAGTACAGCGCCCTGGTCGATCCGCCGCACATCGCGCCGGCCGTCATCCGTCCGCTCGAAACCCCGGCGGTCGCCGCCGCACCGGTGGTCAGCGCGCCGGCGATGCCGGTCGCCCCTGCCGAGCCCGTGGCCCTTCCGGAGGAGCCCGCGACCGAGGTCGCCGAAATCCCGGCCGAACCCGAGCCACTGCCCGAACCCGAGCCGCTGCCCCCGGCCGAACCAGAGCCCGCGCCCGAGCCCGTGGTGGCCGCGCCGGAGCCCGCGCCCGAGCCCGAGCCCGAGCCCGAGCCCGAGCCCGAGCCGGAAGTCGCCGCGCAGTCGGAGCCGGAACCCGAACCCGCGCAGCCGGAACCGGAACCCGAACCCGCGCCGCTGCCGCCGCCCCCGCCCCCGGCGCCGGCACCTCCGGCGGAGCCGGGCCAGTACGGCCCCGTCGCCGATGGCCAGACCCTGTGGTCGATCGCCAACAGCACGCGCCCTGATCCGGCGGTGACGGTGAACCAGATGATGTTGGCGCTGCAGCGGGCCAATCCCGAGGCCTTCATCGACGACAACATCAACCAGCTCAAGCGCGGCGCCGTGCTTCGCATCCCGGCGACCGACGAAGTGCAGCAGCTCGGCGCCGCCGAAGCCGCCCAGCTGGTGCGCGCCCAGGCCGAGGCATGGCAGGCCAGGCGCCGTCCGGTGCCGCAGCCGGCCGAGTCCGTCGCCGACAGCCGTCCCACGCCGTCCGCCGAAGCGCCCACGCGCGCCACCGCGCCCGAGGGCCGCCTGGAAATCGTGCCGCCCACGGGCGACGCCCAGTCCGCCCGCGGCGTCCAGTCCGGCGCCGCGTCCGGCGAGAGCGGCGCCGAACTGCGCGCCGAGCTCACGGTGGCCAAGGAGGACCTGGCCGCCCGCGAGGTCGAGATCCAGGAGCTGCGCTCGCACATCGCCGAACTCGAAGCCCAGCAGGGCGACAGTCAGCGCCTGATCGAGATGCAGTCCAGCCAGCTCAAGGCCCTGCAGGAGCGCCTGGCCGCCGCCGAAGGCCAGACGCCGGACGCCGCGACCGTCGCAACGGCTCCCGCCCCCGACGCCGCGCAGCCGACCACCCCGGAGGCTCCCGCCGACCAGGCGGCTGCCGCCGAAACCGCGGGCGAAGCGCCGGCGGCGACGCCCTGGTACCTCAATCCGCTGGTGCTGATCGGTGGCGGCCTGGTGCTGCTCGGCGGCCTGGTGCTGCTCCTGCGCGGCAAGAACAAGCCGGCGCCGCTGCCGCCGCGCCGCATCTCCGACGACGACGCCGTCAAGGCCAGCCTGCCGGGCGCACGTGCCGCCGCGGCCAGGGATGCCGAGGCGTCCGCCGCCGCGGTCACGGCCACCACGGCCGCCACGGCGCCCGAAACGGCGTCCGAAGACGCCGAGCGTGACCGCCTCCAGGCGGCCGTCGAGGCGCAGCCCACCGACCTCGAAGCCCACATCAGCCTGCTGCGCCACCTGCACAAGCAGCGCGACCGCCTGGCCTACGAGGTCGCCGCCCAGGCCATGCGCCTGCAGGTGCGCAGCACCCTGGATCCGCGCTGGCGCGAAGCGGTGGTCATGGGCGTGGCCCTGGCCCCGGGCAATGCCCTGTTCAGCCAGGCCGGCTGGAATACGCCGCGCTTCGGCGACACCGGCGTGCTGCC
>CAXAYM010000006.1:0-25382 GCA_963973175.1 uncultured Arenimonas sp. | reverse complement strand
CAGGGCGCGGGTAATAACGCGGACGGTCGTTCCAGCGGTAGCCGCCGTACCAGCCCCAGTTGTTCCAGCCCCAGGTATTGCCGATCGAGAAGCTCCAACCGGGCGCGTAGTGGTAGGGGTAATAGCCGCCCCAGCTGGGCACGCAGCCGTAGTAGCTGCGGCAGCGGTAACGGTCCAGGCCCCAGAACGGCGAGTAGCCGTAACCGTAGCCATAGCCGATGCTGCTGCCGTAGCGGTAGTCGTAATCGTAGTCGTAGTCGTAGCTTTCGGCGCCGTAGTAGTAGTCGCCCTCGCCGTCGTACGCCGGGTAGTAGTAGCCGCCGTCACGGTAGACCGTGCGCTCGCGGTAATAGCCATCCCCATAGGTCGCGCAGCCGGTGAGCGCGATCAGCGGGACGAGCAGGGTGAGCAGGCGTTTCATGGCGTTTCCCCCAGTCATGTCGGGCAGTCTTGGCGCCAGGGGGTGAATACCCCCTTAACTCACCCGGCCTTCACCCGAGCAGGCGCTCGAGCAGGTCGCGGCTGTCGGGTGAATGCAGCGCGTCCTTCAGCGGCTCCAGCGCGGCCCGGGCCTGGTCGCGCTGCGGCGCGGCCCAGCGGCGCCAGCTTTCAAAGGCACCCAGCAAGCGCGCGGCCACCTGCGGATTGACGGCGTCGAGCGCCGCCACCTGCGTGGCGACCAGGCGGTAGCCGGCACCGTCGCGGCGATGGAAGGCCAGCGGGTTCGAGCGGGCAAAGCTGCCGACCAGCGCACGCACCCGGTTCGGGTTGCCCGGCTTCCACCAGGGCGAGGCCATCAGCGCCTGAACCGCGTCGAGCGCGTCCGGATGCGGGCGGGTGGCGACCAGGGCGACCCACTTGTCGGTGACCAGGGGATCGCCGGCATGGGCATCGCGGAAGCCCGCCAGCGCGGCGTCGGCGCCGGGGGCCTGGAAATGCAGCAGGCAGCGCAGGGCGGCGAGGCGTTCGGTCATGGTGTCGGCGGCCTCGAACTGGTTCCGCGCCAGGCGGGCCTCCGGATCCAGGCGGGTCAGCCAGGCCAGGCAGGCATTGCGCAGCGCGCGCGCCGACATCGCCTTGCCCGACAGACCCTCGCGGGCGGCATCGGCCAGGGACTCGTAGCGCGATTGCAGGCGTTCGACCTGGTCTTCGGCCAGGCGATCGAGCAGTTCCTCGCGCCGGGCCACCAGGGCCTGCACGTCCACTTCGTCCACCTGTTCGGCCAGCGTGTCGAAGTCGGGAAGCACCAGGCATTCGGCCACGAAGGCGGGATCGGCGTCTGCATCCGTGAGCAGGTCGGCCAGGGCATCGGACAGGGCGCCGGTGGCGGCCTCGGCATCCGGCCGCGCCAGCAGGGCCTCGGTGGCCAGCCGCTGCAGGAGGTCCCAGCGGTTGAAGGAGTCGCGCTCGAAGCGCACGAGGCGGGCGAGTTCCTCGACGCTCTGGTCGAAGTCCAGCTTAACCGGCGCGCCAAAGCCCTGGTTGAAGGCCGGCAGGGGCCTTTGCTTGAGGCCGCGCCAGCGCAGCACGTGGCGGGAACCGGTGAGCTCGACCAGGCCATCGCGAACGACGGCGTCGGATTCGGGCGCCTGCGTGATGCGGGTGCCGTCGGGCTGGAACAGCGCATAGCGCAGCGGGATCACCAGCGGCTGCTTGTCCGGCTGGCCCGGGGTCGGCGGCGTGTGCTGGTCGATGGTGAGCGTGTAGTCGCCGCTGGCGGCGTCGAAGCCGGCGCTGACGGAGACTTCGGGCGTGCCTGCCTGCGCGTACCAGCGCGCGAACGCCGTGAGGTCGCGTCCGCTGGCGGCGGCGTGGGCCGCGATGAAGTCCTCCAGCGTCGCCGCCTTGCCGTCGTTGTCGGCGAAGTAGCGGTCCATGCCGGCGCGGAAGGCGTCCTCGCCCACCAGGGTGTGCAGGACGCGGATGATCTCGGCGCCCTTCTCGTAGATGGTCAGCGTGTAGAAGTTGCTGATTTCCTTGTAGCGGTCGGGCCTCACGGGGTGTGCCAGCGCGCCCGCATCCTCGGCGAACTGGCGGCCGCGCAGCAGGCGCACCACTTCGATGCGCTTGAGCGCGCGCGAGTGCAGGTCGGCGCTGAACTCGGTGTCTCGGAAGACCGTCAGGCCTTCCTTGAGCGAGAGCTGGAACCAGTCGCGCAGCGTCACCCGGTTGCCCGACCAGTTGTGCAGGTATTCGTGCGCCACCACCGATTCGATCGCCAGGAAGTCGGCGTCGGTGGCGGTTTTTTCGTCGGCCAGGATGTAGCGGGCGTTGAAGATGTTCAGGCCCTTGTTCTCCATCGCGCCCATGGTGAAGTCCTGGGCGGCGACGACGTTGAACACGTCCAGGTCGTAGCAGCGGCCAAAACGCTGCTCGTCCCAGCGCAGCGCGCGCTCGACCGCGCCCAGCGCGTACTGGCAACGCGCGACGTCGCCCGGTTCGGCCCAGACGTTGATCTCGACGTCGCGGCCCTCGGCCGTCCGAAGCCGCTGGGTGACCCGCTCCAGCGGCCCGGCGGCGATGGCGAACAGGTAGGCGGGCGTCGGATGCGGGTTCTCCCAGCTGGCTTCGTGGCGGCCATCGCCCAGGTCCTGGCTGGCCAGCGGATTGCCGTTGGCCAGCAACACCGGGAACGCCTTCCGATCGGCGCGCAGCACGATGCGCCATCGCGGCATCACGTCGGGGCGGTCGGCCATGAAGGTGATGCGACGGAAACCCTGGGCTTCGCACTGGGTCAGCAGCAGCTCGCCGCTGCGGTACAGGCCCTCGAGTCGGGTATTGCCCGCCGGATGGATGCGCACGCGGGTCGCCAGCTCGCAGTCGCCGGACAGCCCGTGCACCACCAGCCGGTGGCCGTCGTAGTCGTAGCGGTCGGGCGGCAGGGGCCGGCCGTCGAGAGTGATGTCGAGCAGTTCCAGGCCTTCGCCGTCCAGCTCCAGCGGCTGGCCGGGCCGGGCCGGATCGGGGGACAGGCACAGCCGCGACGCCACGATCGTGGCGTCGGGATCGAGTTCGAACTGGAGTTCGGCCTGGGGAATGCGCCAGGCGGGCGCGCTGTAATCGGCGAGATGGACGTGGCCATCGCCTCGGAGCTGGGTCATAGAGCAAAAATCCGGGGAAACTGCAGACTTTTGTTAGGCTAGCACGCGCTCCCTGAAGCCCTGCCAATGCCGAACCCGACTCCCGATTTCGACGACGTGCTGGCGGCCGCCGCCCGCATCGCCCCGCATGCCGTTCGCACGCCGGTCTTGCATTCGCCCGAACTCGATCGTTGGGCCGGGGCCACCCTGCTGTTCAAGGCCGAACACCTGCAGCACGTGGGTGCCTTCAAGTTCCGCGGCGCCTGCAATGCGGTGATGGCACTGGACAACACCGTGGCCGGGCGCGGCGTGCTCACCCACTCCTCCGGCAACCACGGCGCCGCCCTGGCGATGGCGGCGCGGGTGCGCGGCATCCCCGCCCACGTCGTGGTGCCCGAAGGCGCGGTGGCCTCGAAGCTGGCCAACATCGAGGCGCAGGGCGCCACCATCCACCGCTGCGCGCCGACCCTGGCCGCGCGCGAAGCCACCACCACCCGCCTGCAGTCCGACACCGGCGCCAGCCTGGTGCATCCCTACGCCGATGCCCGCGTGATCGCCGGCCAGGGCACGGCGGCGCTGGAGCTGCTGTCGGAAGCGGGCCCGCTCGACGCCCTGGTGGTGCCGCTGGGCGGCGGCGGCCTGGCCAGCGGCAGCGCGATCGCCGCCGCGGCCCGCCAGCCCGGCCTGGCCGTGTTCGCCGCCGAACCCGAGGGCGCCGCGGACGCGTTTGAATCCCTGCGCCAGAACCGGCACGTCACCGACCTGGTGCCCGACACGATCTGCGACGGCCTGCGCGCCACGCTCGGCGCCCCCAACCTGGCCCTGCTGCGCGGGCACGGGGTGACCGTGCTGCTGGTCTCCGATGCCGAAGTCGTGGCGGCCATGCGCGAAGCCTGGGCCCGGCTCAGGCAGGTGATCGAACCCTCCTCGGCCACCGTGCTGGCCGCCGTGCGCCGCTACCCGGGGCACTTCGCCGGCAAGCGCGTCGGGCTTATCCTGTCCGGAGGCAACGTCGACCTCGACGCCCTGCCCTGGTGAACCGAGGAACGCCATGATCGTCGACGGCACCCGCCAATCCGACCGCGCCATCGAACTGGTGCTGGCCTATTACGCCGCCTTCAACCGCGGCGACACCGCCGCCATGCTCGACCTGCTCACCGAGGACATCGCCCACGACATCAACCAGGGCGCGCGTGAGGTCGGGAAGGCCGCCTTCACTGAGTTCCTCGGGCGCATGGAGCACTGCTACCGCGAACAGCTGCGCGACATCGTCGTGATGGCCAACGAATCCGGCGACCGCGCCGCGGCCGAATACACCGTGCACGGCGAGTACCTCGCCACCGACGAAGGCCTGCCACCGGCCGCCGGCCAGAAGTACGTGCTTCCCGGCGGCGCCTTCTTCGACGTGCGCGACGGACTGATCGCGCGCGTGAGCAACTACTACAACCTCGGGGACTGGGTCGCGCAGGTTTCGAAGTAGATGGCCCGGCTTCGCCTCCTGCTGTCTTCGCCGGGCTTTCGTGTCCTGGTCGTTGCGCTCGCGCTGGCCTTCGGACTGATGGGCGCGCGCGCCATCTGGGACCCCGACGAAGGCCGCTACACCAACGTCGCGCTGACGATGCTCGACAGCGGGAACTTCGTCGACCTCGCCCGTCACCCCGAGTCCGGGCACTGGACCAAACCGCCGATGACCTACTGGGCGATCGCGGCGAGCATCGCTGCCTTCGGACCGCATCCCTGGTCGGCGCGACTGCCGGCGGCGCTGGCCTTCCTGGCCTGCACCTGGCTGGCCTGGCGCGTCGCCCGGCGCCTCCAGCCCGGCAGCGAAAACATGGCCGCGCTGGCCTACGCCACCATGCTGCTTCCCTTCGGCGCGGCCAACCTGATCACCACCGATTTTGTCCTCGCAGCCTTCCAGGGAATGGCGATGTGGGCCTGGGTCGAATCGCGATTCGGTCCGCGCGAACAGGCCGGACGATGGCTGCTGCTGATGTGGGTGGGCTTCGCGGCCGCCTTCATGACCAAGGGGCCGCCGGCACTGCTGCCGCTGCTGGCCGTGGTGGCGATGATGTGGCTGGCCCCTGCAGGCGACCGGCGCAGCCTGCGGGCCTGGTGGGCAGGCGCCCTGCTGTTCGCGCTGCTGGCGCTGCCCTGGTACCTGGTGGTGGTGCTGCGCCACGAAGGCCTTCTCGCCTACTTCCTCGGCACCGAAGTCGTCGCGCGCATCGCCAGCGACAAGCTGCACCGCAATCCCGAGTGGTACGGCTGGCTGCTGGTGTACGGGCCGACGCTGCTGCTGGGCACCCTGCCGTGGACCGGCGTGGCCTGGCGTGCACTGCGCAGTGCGGCGGCGCGGGCGCGGGCCTGGCGCGACGCCGCCGCCCGCCGCCAGGACGCGCCGCTGCTGGCGCTTTGGCTGTGGTTGCTGCTGCCGCTGCTGGTGTTCTGCCTGGCGCGCTCGCGCCTGCCGCTGTATGTGCTGCCGCTGTTCCTGCCGATCGCGGTGCTGGTGGCCCGGCAGTGGCGGCTGGACGGACGTGGGCTGCCTCGCATGCGCTGGATCGCCCTGTGGGTCGTGGTGCTGCTGGCCCTGCGCCTGGCCACCGCGCTGTGGCCTTCGAACAAGGACGCCGGCCGCTGGGCCGAGGCATTGTCTTCGCGCGTCGACCACCCGGTGGAGGAAGTCGTGTTCGTCGAGGACATGGCGCGCTACGGCCTGCACCTGCACATGGGCGTGGCGGTCGAGAAGGTGTCGCTGGAGCCGCGGCCGCGCGAACCCTACGGCGCCGAGTTCGATTCAAGCTTCGCCGGCGAACTGCTCGAGCGCGAAGACGCGCTGTGGGTGACCAAAGAAGCCTTGTTCCCGCAGCTGGTCGAACGCGCAGCGGCCTTGGGCTTCCGTTTGGTGCCGCTGGGTGAGCCCTACGAGGGCCGCGTCGTTTTCCAGGTGCAGCGATAGCCCGGGCTCAGTTCGCCGCCAGGAAGGCGGTGTCCTGGGCGCGATCGAGCAGGATCACCAGCATCGCGATCACGACGAATAGTTCGTCCCCGCCCAGGACGTCGACCAGGTGCCGGTCCCGCAGCGACAGCAGCTCCCCGCCGGACCGCGCCAGGAGCTGCGATCCCTGACGGACCTGGAATCGGAGGTCCAGAGAGTTGCCGGAAATGCTGGCACCGTCCGCTACGCCGCCGACGACGGTGTACTGCCGGGTCCAGGACCACATCTTGCGCTGTATCTGGAAATCGCCGGCTTCACCTTCGACTTCCCAGGTCAGCCACCAGGACCCGGGCTTCTTGCGAAGACGGGCGACGACCTCGCCGGCGCGCGTGATCGTCCACGTCGGCCTCATGGCCGCGAATTCTCCGGTGGCGTGGTAGGCCAGTTCCCCCGCCTCGTCGGTGAACCGGACCTCACCCTTGAGCGAAAACCACTTCCTTGAAACGCACAGCGTTCGACTCACCGGCTGCGCTCCAGGATTTCCTCGAGCACCCAGCGGCGGTCGCTGCCGTCGGCAGGCGGGTTGGCGACGGTGTATTCGCGGATGCGCAGCACGTAGTCCACGCCCTGCTGCCAGCTGAAACCTTCGATGTCGCCGTAATAGTGCTGCCAGGGGGCACCGGGTTCGGTGCGCACCTGCAGGCACTGCATCGGCGCCACGCCGGTGCAGGGCTTGCGTTCGCCCGACACCAGCACGATGCGCTCGCGGCCGGCGCTGGTCGGAGCGTCCTGGCTGTCGAATGTCCAGCGCGCGCCGTCACTGTTGACCAGGCGCAGCTGCGAGCCGCTGTACTCCAGGCGCAGCGGCTGGCCGAACGCCGCCAGCAGGTCCGACTCACGCTGCATCAGCTCGCGCGGGCAGCCGCGCTTGGTGCTGGCGATGGCCGCGCCTTCGCCGCCGAGCACGAGGTTGGCGCCGTCACGCGACCAGCCGCCGGTGTGGTTGTTGCACGGACCGGTCATCGAAAACCGCGCGGGCGAGAAGCGAAGCACCGCCGAACCGGCGCCCTGGGTCGGCAGGTTGCGGTCGTCGGGCGTGGCGACCAGGTGCCAGTCCTGGCCGAGCAGCGGTTCCTTGTCCACGGGGCGGATCTCCCGGCTGGTGGGCGCCATGCAGGCGGTGAGCGTCAGGGCAATGGCCGCGGCGAGCGCGGGCAGGCGGAATCGGCGCATGTCGGATCTCCAGCTCAAGAGGGTCGGCCGCAGTCTAGCGCGGCGCTGGCCGAGGATCGGCCCCGTGCCGGATCAGCGTCGGCGCAGCGGGATGCGATCGGCCGGGAAGCTCGCCAGGTCGGCGCCGCCCTGTCGCCGCGGCGCACCCGGCGCCGGGCCCCAGGCCTGCGCGGTGATGACCTCCCAGCTGCTGGGCAGCACCTGGTCGCGGCGCAGCTGTTCGTAGGCCGCCGTCACCTGTTGGAGGCGGCGGCGTCCGCCGAGCCCGCGCGGACGATCGTGGCGGGCATCACCGGCGCCGATCGCACGCAGTTCGCGCATCAGCGAACGCAGGTCCGGATAGGTGAGCGTGTACGTGTCGCGGTCGATCACCGGATCCTTGAAGCCCGCCGCCAGCAACGCGTCGCCGACTTGCTGGATGGCCGCGAACGGCGACAGGGGCGGCACTTCGCCGATGGATTCGTAGGCGTCACGCAGTTCGGCCAGGGTGCCCGGGCCAAACGTGGAGAACAGCAACAGGCCCCCGGGCCGCAGCACGCGCCGGAACTCGGCCAGCACCGCCGGCAGGTCTTCCACCCACTGCAGGCAAAGGCTGGAGAACAGCACGTCGGCGCACTGGTCGGCCAGCGGCAGCGCGGTGACGTCGGCGCAGACCCGGCGCACCGGCCGCCAGAATCGCGTGTGTTTCGGCACTTCGCGCAGCATCGGCAGCGCGGCATCCAGGGCGATCACCTCGGCCTTGGGCCAGCGCTTCTTCATCGTGCCGGCGGCACGCCCCGGGCCGCTGCCGAGGTCGAGGATGCGCGCGGGCTGGCGGTCGTCGAGGTAGTCGAGCTGCTCGAGCAGGCGGGTTTCCACCTCGCGCTGGAGCGCCGCGACCGCCGCATAGTTCGGCGCCGCGCGGCCGAAGGCACGGCGAAGCTGGCGGCGGTCGAACAGGGAGCTCACGGCGGGCAATCCCCGGCGAACTCGCGCAGCGCGGCCGCGACGTCGCCCGCGTGCGTCAGGAAGGGAGCGTGGCCGCCGTGCCGCACTTCGTGGAAACGGGACGCCGGCGCCAGCGCCGCCGCGGGCTGCATCGCGGCCGGCGACACCAGCCGGTCGCGGCGCCCGGCCAGCCACAGGCTCGGCATCGCCAGCCCGGGCAGCGCCTCGCGCAAGTCGGTGTCCTCGAGCAGGCGCAGGCCATCGCGCAGCACGTCGGCGCCGGGCTCGCCGTGGGCGAAGACTTCGGGGCGCAGCAGGCGCAGTTCCTCGCGCACGTGGTCGGAGCCCTGGGCTTCGAGCATCAGGAACCGGTCGAGCGTTCCGCGGTAGTCGCGGCCGAGCTCGCTGCCGAAACCGCGGAACACCGCGGGGTCCATGCCGGCGGGCCAGTCCTGGCCGCGCACGAAGCGCGGGCTCGCGGCCAGCATCGCCAGCCCGCGCACGGACCCGGGATGCTTCGCCGCCGCATGCAGGGCCACCAGGCCACCGAGCGACCAGCCCAGCCAGATCGAACGCGCCGGCACCTTCGCGAGTACGGCATCCACGGCGGCATCGAGGGCCAGCGGCACGCCGGCCCCGGCGCTGCGGCCATGGCCGGGCAGGTCCACCAGGTGCAGTTCGAAATCGTCGGCCAGCCGGTCCACCAGCGGCGCGAAGATGCCTGCATGCATGGCCCAGCCATGCAGCAGCACCAGGGGCTGGCCCTGGCCCTGGACGTCGTGGAACAGGCTCATGCCGGGATCGGGTCAGGCGCCGGTTTCACCGCTTCGGACAGGGCGACGAGCAGCCCGTCGACGTCCGCTTCGGAATGGTCGACCGAAAGCGTGATCCGAAGTCGTGCCTGGCCTTCCGGAACGGTCGGCGGCCGGATGGCGGTCACCAGGTAGCCGCGTTCTTCCAGCGTACGGGCGGCGGCCAGCGCCGCGGCGTTGTCGCCCAGCACGATCGGCTGGATCGGCGTGAACGACTCCTGCAGCGGCAGCCCACGTGCCGAGGCGCCGCGACGGAACCGCATCACCACCGAGGCGAGCTTGGCGCGCCGCCAGGATTCCTTGCGGATCAGCCGCAGGCTGGCGCGCATCGCCGCGGCCATCGCCGGCGCCGGCGCCGTGGAGAAGAGGTAGGGGCGCGCCGTTTCGCCCACGTGGCCGACCAGCGCCTCGCTGCCCAGCAGCACCGCGCCCTGGCCGCCGAAGGCCTTGCCCAGCGGCACCAGCAGCAGCGGCACTTCGCGGGCGCCCAGGCCGGCAACGGCCAGGCTGCCGCGGCCTTCGGGGCCCAGCACGCCGATGCCGTGGGCATCGTCGACATACAGCAGGGCATCCTGCGCACGCGCGACCAGGGCCAGGTCGGCCAGCGGCGCGGCGTCACCGTCCATGCTGAAGACACCGTCGGTGGCGAGCATCGCCGCGCCCTCGCGACGCGACATCAGCTGGCGCATCGCCGCTTCGACGTCGGCATGCGGATACCGCTTGAGTTCGCAGCCGGCCAGGCGGGCACCGTCGATCAGGCAGGCGTGGTTGAGCTTGTCCTGCACGCAGGTGTCGCCGGCTTCGAGCAGCGACTGCATCACCGCCAGGTTGGCCTGGTAGCCGCTGCCGAAGAACAGGGCCCGTTCGTAGCCCAGCCACTCGGCCATCTCGCGCTCGAACAGGGCGTGTTCGGCGTGGTGGCCGGTGACCAGGGGCGAACCGGTGCTGCCGACGCCGTGCCAGGCCGCGGCTTCCTGCATCGCCGAGACCACGTCCAGGTGCTGGCCCAGGCCCAGGTAATCGTTGCCGCAGAAGCTGGTCAGCTGGCGGCCGTCCACCAGCACGCGCACGCCGTCGCGGCCTTCGATCTCGCGCCGGGGCCGGAGCGCATTGCGGGCCGCGCGGTCGGCCCGGGCGGCGGCGAGGCGGTCGGCGAACCGGATGCGCGACATCTCAGGCGGCGCAGCCGGCGGCGGGTTCGACGATGTCGGCATGCACGGTTTTCGATTCGTGCACCACCGGCATCGGCCGCAGGCCCAGGCGTTCGAACAGGGCCTGGTCGGCGGCCACGTCCGGGTTGCCGGTGGTCAGCAGCTTTTCGCCGTAGAAGATGGAGTTCGCGCCCGCCAGGAAACACATCGCCTGCAGCTCCTCGCTCATTTCGGCGCGGCCCGCCGACAGCCGCACCATCGAGGCCGGCATCATGATGCGGGCGACGGCGATCGTGCGTACGAACTCGAACGGATCAAGCAGGGCGGTTCCGGCCAGCGGCGTGCCCTCTACCTGCACGAGGCGGTTGATGGGCACCGAGTCCGGGTGCGCCGGCAGGTTGGCCAGGGCCTGCAGCAGGCCGGCGCGCTGGTCGCGCGACTCGCCCATGCCGACGATGCCGCCGCAGCAGGTCTTCATGCCGGCGTCGCGCACGTGTTCGAGCGTGTCCAGGCGATCCTGGTACTCGCGGGTCTTGATGATGTCGCCGTAGAACTCCGGCGCGGTGTCGAGGTTGTGGTTGTAGTAGTCCAGGCCGGCGTCGCGCAGGGCCCTGGCCTGCTCGCCCTTGAGCATGCCCAGGGTGGCGCAGGTTTCCAGGCCCAGGGCCTTCACCTCGCGGATCATCTCGGCGACCTTCGGGATGTCGCGGTCCTTGGGGCTGCGCCAGGCGGCGCCCATGCAAAAGCGCGAGGCGCCGGCGGCCTTGGCGGCGCGGGCGCGTTCGAGCACCGAAGCGGTGTCCATCAGCTTCGTGGCCTCGACGCCGGTGTGGTAGCGCGCTGCCTGCGGGCAGTAGGCGCAGTCTTCCGGGCAGCCGCCGGTCTTGACCGAAAGCAGGGTCGAGACCTGCACTTCGGCCGGGTCGAAGCGCTCGCGGTGCACGGTGGCGGCGCGGAAGAGCAGCTCGGGGAAGGGCAGGTCGAACAGGGCGAGGACTTCCTCGCGCGACCAGTCGTTACGGATGACGGCAGGCATGGGCGTTCCCTGATGCTGCGGGAAAATGAAGAGCGGCAGTCTGTTGTCCATGCCCGACCCTGTCAACCAAACGCAGCACCCGGAAGTTGACGGACCCGGCCCGGTCCGGGGGATGCCGGGACGCCGACGCTACGCCTTGGTGGCCGCCGCATTCCGTGAAAAGGATCACGTTCCGTGCCCTGGCCGCTAGCCGACTTTTTCTCGCGGCTCGGGCCGGCCCTGTTGCCCTGGCGTTGCCTGGTTTGCACCGAACCCGGCGAAACGGGGCGGGACCTGTGTCCCGCCTGTTACCGGGACCTGCCCTGGAACCGCTCGGCCTGCGCCCGCTGCGGGCTTCCGCTGCCCCGCCCGGCCCCGCGCTGCGGACGCTGCCTGCCGGGTCGCCCCGTGCAGGCGAGCACCCAGGCCGTCTTCCGCTACGCCCCGCCGCTCGACCGGCTGCTGCCGCGCCTGAAGTTCCACGGCGACCTGGCGGCGGGCCGGCTGCTGTCCGGCTTGCTGGCCCAGGGTCTGGAGGAGGCACCGCGGCCTGCGGCCCTGGTGCCGGTGCCGCTGCATCATCGCCGCCTGCGCCAGCGCGGTTACGACCAGGCGCTGGAACTGGCCCGGCCCCTGGCACGCGCGCTGGACCTGCCCCTGCTGGCCGGGCGTCTGCAGCGCCACCGGGCGACGGTTCCGCAGTCCGAACTGGACGCGGCGGCGCGCCGTCGCAACGTGCGCGGCGCGTTCGGGGTGGCCGATGGCGCCGCCCTGCCCCGCCACGTCGCCCTCGTCGACGACGTCATGACCACCGGCGCCACCCTGGCCGAGGCGGCGCGGGCGCTTCGCCGCGCCGGGGTTTCCCGGGTGGACCTGTGGGTGGCCGCGCGGGCCTGAAACCGCCGGTCAGCCCAGCGCGTAGTGGCCGGCGATGCCGGCGAATATCGCCAGGCCCACCCACTGGTTCGAAATGAAGGCTTCGAAGCAATGTTCGCGCCGGCGGTCGCGCGCGATCCAGAATTGCCGCAGCACCAGCACGAGGGCCACCGCCAGCGCCACGTAATAGAAGATGCCCAGTCCGGCCCGGCCGCCGACCAGCCACATCGCCCAGGCGAAGCCCGCGTAGAGCAGGCCCTGGGCCACCAGGTCGGCGTCGCCGAACAGGATGGCGGTGGATTTCGAACCGGCCCGGATGTCGTCCTCGCGGTCGACCATCGCGTACCAGGTGTCGTAGCCGGTGGTCCACAGCAGGTTGCCAAGGAACAGCAGCCAGGCCAGCGGCGGCACCGTGCCCTGCACCGCGGCGAAGGCCATCGGGATGCCCCAGCCGAAGGCAATGCCGAGGTAAACCTGCGGCAGGTAGGTGTGGCGCTTGAGGAAAGGATAGGTCGCGGCCAGGAAGGCCCCGGCGATGCTGAGCAGGATGGTCAGCGTATTGGTCAGCAACACCAGGCCGAAGGCGACCAGCATCATCACCGCGAACACCGCCAGCGCCTCGCGCGGACTGACCGCGCCGGTGGCCAGCGGCCGGTGGCGGGTGCGTTCGACCTGCGGGTCCAGCCAGCGGTCCGCGTAATCGTTGATGACGCAGCCGGCCGAACGCGTCAGCCAGACGCCCGCGCTGAAGATCAGCAGCAGGTGCCAGGGCGGCAGGCCTTCGGCGGCCAGCCACAGCGCCCACCAGGTCGGCCACAGCAGCAGCAATATGCCGACCGGGCGGTCGCCGCGGATCAGCAGCCAGTAAGCGTGCAGGCGCGCGCGCCAGGCCGGCGTCGGCGCCCCGGCGGGCGTCGGTTCGGGGGGTCGGGACATGCCGCGAAGCCTATCAGAGCGCCCTGCGGCGGGGCAGCGCACTTGAAGCCGCCGTCCGTCGTCCCCATGCTGTTCTCGACTCCCCCAACACGAGGTCGCAAGCATGAGCGCAGGACAGGGTTCCACCGGCAACGTCATCGCCGCCATCTGCAGCTTCTTCGTGCCGGGCCTGGGCCAGCTGGTCCAGGGCCGTATCCTCTGGGCGCTCACCTGGTTCGTGCTGGCCTGCCTGGCCTTCGCCATCACCTGGCTGGTGACGCTGTCGCTGCTGCCGTTCGGCTGGTTCGTGATCAGCCTTTTCTCCTGCATCCACGCCGCGGTTTATTCGCCGGCCAGCCGATGAGGCCTGCGGCGGCGTGGGGATTCAGCCCTGCGCCGCCAGCCAGGTCGCCATTTCCCCGGCGGCCAGCGGCCGGGTGAACAGGTAACCCTGGGCTTCGTCGCAGCCCTGCTGGCGCAGCAGCTGCAGCACGTTCTCCGTCTCCACGCCCTCGGCGACCACGCTCAGGCCCAGGGCGTGGCCCAGGCTGACCACCGCATGCGTGAGCTCGAGCATGTTGGGCGTGGTGTCCATCCGGCTGACGAAGCTGCGGTCGATCTTGAGGTTCCGGATCGGGAAGCGGTGCAGGTAGCCGAGATTGGAGAACCCGGTGCCGAAGTCGTCGATCGACAGGGTGATGCCGTTGGCCTTGAGCAGCGCGAAGGTGATGCGCAGCACGTCGCTGTCGCGCATCAGCGCCGATTCGGTGATCTCCAGCACCAGCCGGTCGGTCGGCCACTTTTCGCGCGCGCAGATCTCCAGCACCTGGCTCCCGAACTCGGGATCACGCAGCTGCAGGGGCGAAACGTTCACCGCGATGCGGCCGAACGGCAGCCCGGCCTCGTGCCAGCGCCGGGCCTGGCGGCAGGCTTCGCCCAGCACCCAGCGCCCGATCGGCAGGATCTCGCCGCAGTCCTCGGCGATCGGGATGAACTCGCTGGGGACCCGTGACTCGCCCGCCAACGTGGTCCAGCGCAGCAAGGCTTCGATGCAGGCAGTGCTGTTGTCGGCCATCGACACCGTGGGCTGGAAGGCCAGGTGCAGTTCGTTGCGGCCCAGCGCCTGGCGCAGCTCCTGTTCCAGCGTCACCCGCCGCTGAACGCGCTCGTAGAAGCTGGCGTTGTAGAACTGGAACGTGTTGCGGCCGGCGTCCTTGGCGGCATACATGGCGGTATCGGCAGCGCGCAGCATCGATTCGAGGTCGGGATTGTTTTCCCCCAGCAGCGCGATGCCGATGCTGCAGCCGACCTGCGCCTCGCCATTGGCCAGGTCGATCGGGCCGCCCACGGCTTCGATGATCTTGCGCGCGACGACCGCCGCGTCCTCCGGCCGGCCGATCTCGCGCAGCAGCACGAGGAATTCGTCGCCACCCAGGCGCCCGACCAGGTCCGAGGCGCGCACGCACTGGCGCAGGCGGCCGGCGATTTCCTGCAGCAGCAGGTCGCCGGCCTCGTGGCCCTGGGTGTCGTTGACGTACTTGAACCGGTCCAGGTCCAGGAACAGCAGCGCCAGCGGCTGGTCGCCGCGACGCGCCAGCTCGATCGACTCCTCGGCGCGTTCGCGGAAGAGGAAACGGTTCGGAAGGCCGGTGAGCGTGTCGTAGTGGGCCAGCTGCTCGATGCGTTCGCCGGCCTCGTGTTCTTCGGTGATGTCCTGGGTCAGGCCGGTGATGCGATAGGGCTTGCCATCGCGCAGCTCGAGGCTGCCGGTGACCCTCAGCCAAATGCGGCGCTCGTCCGGCGTGGTGTAGCACAGGTCGGCGGACTGCTCGGGCAGGTGCTCCCTGACCATGCGCTGGAAGGCGAGCTTCAGTTTCTGCGCCGACTCCGGCGTGTAGTTGGGCAGCGTGTCCTCGAAGCGAAGCGGCGTGCCCGGCTCGATGCCGTGGATGCGGTAGTTCTCGTCGGTCCAGTGCAGCTCACCGGTTTCCACCAGCAGCTCGAAGCCACCGATGCGGCCCATCGCGGCGATGCGGTCGAGCAGGTCGTTGCGCCAGCGCGAGTTTTCCTCGGCCTGGCGCTGCTCGGTGATGTCGTGCAGCACGCCGACCAGGCTCTGCACGCGGCCGTCGTCGGAAAGGATGGCCTCGGCGCGGGCCTGCACGATGCGGCGCTCGCCGCTGGGCCGGAGCATCACCAGCTCCAGCGCGTAGGGCTTGCCCTGCTTGAGCAGCGCCACCGAGGCGGAATGGAGCTTTTCGTACGATTCCGGCGTGAACAGGTGGCGCTGGTTGCGGAACTTCGGCGGGGCCTGCTTGTTCGACAGGCCGACGATCCAGTACAGCTCGTCCGACCACCACAGCTTGTCGTTTTCCGGATCCCAGCTCCAGTTGCCCAGGTGGGCAACGTGCTGGGCCTGGTTGAGGATCAGCTCGCGCTCGCGCAGCTGCGCTTCGATCTGCTTGTAGTCATGGATGTCGGTGTGGGTGCCGACCACGCGCCGGGGGCGGCCGGCGCTGTCCCAGGTGATGGCCCGGCCGCGGTCGAGCACCCAGCGCCAGCGTCCGTTGGCGTCGCGGACGCGGTAGTCGACGATGTAGTTCTCGCGCTCGCCGGTGAGGTGCGCATGCAGCGCCACCTTCATCCGCGGGCGGTCATCCGGGTGGATCAGGCCCTGCCAGGCATCGAAGCTGCCGGCGAAGGCGTCGCGGGCGTAGCCGAGCATGGTGAAGCAGCGGCCCGAGCGGTAGACCTGGCCCCGCTCCGCGTCCCAGTCCCACAGGCCGTCCTGGGCGTTTTCCAGGGCGAAGCGCCAGCGGGCGCGATCCGGCGACTCGGCCAGGTCGGGGGCTTCGTCATGGCTGAAGACGCTGATGGTGTAGCCCTGGACCTTGCCCTCCGGGCCCGTGACCGCGCGCAGCAGGCAATCGAGCGTGCAGTCGGGCGCTTCGTGGCGATGCTGGACCTCCCGCTCCGGATGTTCCGCCAGCTGGCGCATGCCGTCGGCCAGGGCCGCACGCAGGTCGGCCTCGAGCTGGCCGCCCACCAGGCTGCGGGCCCGGTCGTTGCCCACGATCACCCGCCCTTCGGCGTCCAACGCCAGCAAGGCGCGTCGCGAGGGGTGCTGGAGCAGGCTGGCCAGGAACGCGTGGTCGGCGTTCACGGCCTGGCCTGCCGGATCGGTGTGTGGCGGGGCGGCATCGGGCATACGTTAGCTTCAGCGTCACACAAGTGCAGCTTTGGAACCGTGGTGCCCGGCACGTTTCCATCCGTGGGCGCTGCCCCGCCGGCGCAAACAGCCTTGCGTGGCATAATCGCAGACCCCCCCCGAACGTGGCCTGGCCCTTGAGAGCAGAGGTTTCCGAAGCCGTCGCCGGCATGGATTTCGATGCGCTGCTTGCGCGCATCGCCGAGGACGTGAGGCCGCTGGTGACGCAGGGCAAGGTGGCGTCGTACATCCCGCGTCTGGCGCAGGTGCCGGCCGACCGCTTCGGCATGGCGGTGGCGACGCTGGATGGACGCCGGTTCTCGATCGGCGACGCCGGGACGGCCTTCTCGATCCAGAGCATCTCCAAGGTGTTCTCGCTCTCCATGGCGCTCGACGCCCTGGGCGGCGAGCTGTGGCAGCGGGTGGGCCGTGAGCCCTCAGGCAGCCCCTACAACTCGCTGGTGCAGCTCGAGAACGAGCGGGGCATCCCGCGCAATCCCTTCATCAATGCCGGTGCGCTGGTGGTGGCCGACGTGGTGCTGTCGGAGCGTCCCGACGGGCTGGAGGCCCTGCTGGAATTCGTGCGCGAGCGCTCGAACAACCCGGCCGTCCAGGTCGACGCCGACGTCGCCGCCTCCGAGGCCGCCGCAGGCTACCGGAACGCGGCGCTGACCAACTTCATCCGCAGCTTCGGCAACATCGAACAGCCGATCGACGCGGTGCTGGACTTCTATTTCAAGCAATGCGCCATCGCGATGAGCTGCGAGGACCTGGCGCAGGCCTTCCTGCACCAGGCCGACGGCGGGCGCTGCCGGCGTACCGGCACCCAGGTCATCAGCCCGGTGCGGGCCCGGCGCATCAATTCCCTGATGCTCACCTGCGGCACCTACGATGCCGCGGGAGACTTCGCCTTCCATGTCGGCCTGCCGGCGAAGAGCGGCGTCGGCGGCGGCATCGCCGCGGTGGTGCCGGGCGCGCTGGCCCTGGCCGTATGGTCGCCGGGCTTGGACGAACGCGGCAACTCCCTGGCCGGCACGGCGGCCCTGGCCCGCTTCACCGACCTCACAGGCTGGTCGATCTTCTGAACCACCGGTCCCGGCCCTGCCGCACGGGGCTGCGGTTGATCAACCCGGCGTGGCATAATCCGCCCCCGGGCGCCCGTAGCTCAGCCGGATAGAGTAGTGGCTTCCGAAGCCCCTACTCATGGGTCCAAGGCGCCGGTTAAAGTGTCACAGGGCCTGAACTCAGTTTCAGGCCGGTTTGAAGAAAAAGTCCTTTAAAAACGCGCCCGTAGCTCAGCCGGATAGAGTAGTGGCTTCCGAAGCCATTGGTCGGGGGTTCGAATCCCTCCGGGCGCGCCAAACCCCCTGTGACAAATCTGGGACAGATCTGGGACAAAACCTGATTGGGCTCCGTGCCCGGATTGAGTAAAGGCGTGCCATGCCCCAGCCCATCCTCCAGATCCGGGTCGAGCTCCAGGAGATCGAGCCGCTGATCTGGCGCCGCATCCAGGTGCCGGGCGACTACACCTTCTGGGACCTGCACGTCGCCATCCAGAGCGCCTTCGCCTGGACCGACACCCACCTGCACGAGTTCCGGCCCTGGGGCCAGCGCGACGGCACTCCCCGCTTCGGCATGCCGCTGGACGACTTCGACGACAACCCGCCCCTGCCCGGCTGGGAGCACCGCGTGGCCGACGTCCTGACCCGCGCCAACCCGCGGCTCGAGTACGAATACGACTTCGGCGACGGCTGGGAGCATACAGTCGTGCTCGAGGAGATCCTCGAGGCGGCGCCAGGCAAGAAGTACCCGCGCTGCACCGCCGGCGAGCGCTCGGCCCCGCCAGACGACTGTGGCGGTCCGGGCGGTTACGAGAGCCTGCTCGAAACCTTGGCCGACCCCGAGGACCCGGACCACAAGTCCTCCCACGTCTGGGCCAGCAGCCAGAAGGGTAAGCGCGGCAAGTTCGACCCAGAAGCCTTCGACGAACAGCAGGTCAAGTTCGCCAACCCGGCGCCGCGGCTCAAGCGGCTGCTGGCGTACCTGGCATCCCAGCGTTGACGGGCAGCGGGCCGCCTCTGGCTATTGGAAGGCTTGCTGCTTCTCAAGAAGCGGCTCCACGACTCCAGCCAACTCGGCCACCACCTCCACAAGCCCAGGCGCTACCAGGCGGCCCCGTTTGAGGAAGGCCCGCCATTGCCTTTGCTTGGCACTGTCAGATGCGAACTCTGCCGTCAGCCCTACCGGCAGGGACGTCGGCATGGGTGTATTCCGCCGATCGAAGGTGGCGGACACAGCATTTCGCAGCTCGGCCGGATCGAGACGCCCCTCCCGGGCTAGGCTGAGCAGGTCGAAGTAGTCCTTCATCCGGCTGTTGGCCATGCCAAGCACGACGATGGCCTCCAGTTTTTCGGCGAACACGGTTTCGCGCGGATAGATGCGCAGCGAGGGCGCGGGCAGGTCCTCGAGCAAAGTCGGCAACTCGGCGTCCTCGGGCCCTGGCGTAACTGCATCTCCGAATCCGATATCCCACTGGACCAGGCACGCGGCGGTGCCCAGGCGGGCGCGCAGATTCACGCGCAGCCCGTCATAGCGGGCCGTCTCGCGGATCTCACTGACACCGAGGCCCGAGAGATCGAACACCAGGCCGTCATCGGCCTCTATCGCGCAGAGTTCGCGCACGATGGCTTCGACCCGTGCCGGGTCCGGCGAACCGAACCCGAGGAAATCCGCGTCACGTGTCGGGCGGTGCTCCTGGTCGAACCAATGCCGGAAAAGCATGGCGCCCTTGAGCAGGAAATCATCCCGGTGGCGCGAAATTGAAAGCCGATAAAGCAGGCGCTCGACGGCATAACGGTCGAGCGTGAGCTGGAACTCCTCGCCCACCTGCTTCGCATGGTTCAGCAACCGCTGGCGGATCGAGTCAATCCGTGCTGGCGAGGGAACGATCATGCCACCGATTCCAGATAGGGGCGCATCACATTCGCCATCCGAAACTGACTCGCCAGTCGCCAGATTTCGTCATTGCTCGTCCGACGCTCGCGGCGCACCTGGACGAGCGCCTCCAGCGCCACGTCCAGACCGATCTTGTTGCGGAACTTGAAACAATCCACGACGGTCCGGGCGACGCTGGTCACCCGCAGCGGCACGCCATCGCGGACATGGGTATCGATCCCGGCCGAGAGGCCGGCACCGGAGTACCGAACGATCCGAAGTGAAGGCCAGTCCAGCTTGGGCGCGTGCCGGCCGGCGGCGATTCCCAGCCAGACCGAGTGCGGTGCCTGGGTGGTGAGCCCGTGGAAGCGCAGGGCCGTCAACAGGCAAAAGAAGCCGTCAGGCACCCGGCGGGCAACGATCTGCAGCCCCTCGTCCCCCGACGGTACCCGACCGGGCAGCGAGTAGACGCCCCGGGCCAGCCGCACAAGCTCACCCCGTTGCACCAGGCGGGTGATCTGGGCGCCCTCCAGCCCAGCCGTCCGGAGGTCGCGGGCCCGGGCGCTGCCTTGGGCTTCGAGCAGGTGCTTGGCTTTGGCGTGGGGATCCATGCCATAAGCCTGTTCCAATATCTATATATTTGTCAATTCTATGTGCGTTTTTGTAACGAACCGGGGCTGCGCTGGAAGTCGGCCTTTACTCCCGCGAATGTGCCGGCCAGAGCCTTGGGATGTGGTGCAGATTGACTCCAGGCGATCTCCTACCGGGCCGGCTCTGGTCCGCGCTCGAACCGGGCAGATCGCCTCTGACGGAAGGACACGGTTCGCAAACCTTTGCCACCGCTCGGATTTCACGGCTTCCGAAGCCATTGGTCGGGGGTTCGAATCCCTCCGGGCGCGCCAGGTCCTCTGGGACAGTTTTGGGACATATCTGGGACAAGTTCCGATCACGCCTCCGTCTCCAACTGAGTAAAGGCGCAACTGGCCGTGCCCGACGCACCCCCGAGCCGATCGAAGCATTCCTGACGTCTCACACCATTCGGGGTCGGCGACGTTGAGCATCTCTGTCGGCGGGCCAGAGGACGCTCCTGCTCCCGTAGCACACCATTGAGTGCCGACTCGGTGTAGCTTTGAGCTACCGGACTTGAGCGCGCCACGGCGGCGTGAGCGCCTGTCTCCCCAACCATTGCTTTCGTCAAATGAAAATAAAGATTGAGTACCGGCCGTACGAAATCCTTGTCTACCTGCCTTACGACCAGCGGGCGCGGGCCAAGAACATACAAGGCTACCGCTGGGACCCAAACAGGCGCGCCTGGGTGTATCCGCGTGAAACTTATGTCGCCCTAGGCCTGATGCAAGAGTTTTCACCCGACGAGATCGAGGTGGTCACGCCTAAGTACGCGCCCCCCAGATCCGCTTGGGACTTTGGCCCTGACCAACTAGAGGAGGCGGTAAAGGACCCTAAAGTCGCATTTGACCTTATCGTCGAACTGATGAAAGAAAGCCTAAACCTCTCGAGAGAATCGGAGAGGTCAAGCCGTGACCTCATTGTCGAGTTAGAAAGGCGATCGGAGCTTGTCAAAGAACACAAGGAAATAATTGCAGTTGCGGAACGCTTGCTCGACTTCAAGGAAAAAGTGGTAGAGCTGGCCAGTAAGCAGGGTGCAAACCTAGAATCTGACGATGAACTTATTGAGTTCCTCGACATGAAGCTTGCTAGCAATGAAAGTCCCGCTGATCTGATAGGTCGCGCGGCCGTTGCAGAGGCCAAAGTCAGTGCGCTACTAGAAGAGCTTGAAAAAATAAAGTCTGAAAGCGACAGAAAAGACGCGCCATCTACGTTAGAAGTCATTAGGAAAATCGCAGCACCATTAACTGAACAACTTCCCGATCCACAGCAAGCGTTGGCTAATTTTACCCTCGATGCGAGAGGACTCATCGTCCTTCAGAATCACCTGGATAAGATCCTTCGAGAGGAACTTCGCAAACCAACCAGCGACCGATCCTCGTTCAATCAGCTCATCAGGGAAGCACTAGACGCCCAGGTGTTGAGCATGGATGCGTCCAGGTATTGCCATTTCCTTAGGGTGCAAAGGAACCTATTTGCTCATTCAAGTGTTCCTCAGGATGAGACAGAGGCTCGCACAACTCTCGGCCTGATGGGATATGTCCTGGCGATTCGTGAGCTGAACAAACGAGGAGACGACGCAAGCACGAAGCCAGCTGAATAGAAGTCCCCCAGGCGCATTCTGTTGTGAGAGTCTGCTATGACTGAGAGGTTTGCAGCTATTGAGCTCTCGCGCTGGGTGACGTACTAGTTACCTCTTCGCAGCCTTGTGTTGACGCCGTCAGGGTCGCGCGCGTAATTCTTTCGCTCTGTCAGAAGCCGGATTAACCAAATGAAGTTGAACGCCAGCCCTGAGTGGCAGGTAGTGCACGCAGACGCTCTTCGACACATGCAGGAGCTCTCAGTAGAGCACCCAGATGGGATCGCGGACATGATCTTCGCGGATCCGCCCTACTTTCTTTCAAACGATGGGATCACTTGCCAGTCTGGCCGGATGGTTTCAGTGAACAAGGGGGATTGGGACAAAGCATCAAGTCACGCCGAAGTGCACGCCTTCAACCGAAAGTGGCTCAGCGTTGCAAGAAAAATTCTCAAGCATGATGGGACGATTTGGGTCTCGGGTACCCTACATGCAATCGTAAGCTTCCCCGTCAAGCACACAACGCAAAAGTAGAACTTTCCTCGTACTGCTGGCGCACCTCGGCGGGTGTCATATCGCCGAGGGAATCGTGGGGTCGTTGCTCGTTGTATTCGATCATCCACCACCATGCGGCCTCGCGGACGTCCTCAAGGCGCTGGAAGAGGTACTGGTCGAGCACCTCCTCCCGGAACGTGCGGTTGAACCGCTCGATGTAGGCGTTCTGGTTCGGCTGGCCGGGCTGGATGTACTGAATGGCCATACCCTGGTCCTTGGCCCATTCGGTAAAGGCCTCGCCCAGGAACTCAGGGCCGTTGTCGGTTCGCAACACCTGCGGCAGCCCGCGCTCGCGCTGGAGCCGCTGGAAGATCCGGACTAGTCGCAGCGACGAGATCGAGGTATCGACCTCGATGTGCAGCGCCTCGCGGTTGAAGTCATCCTCGACATTGAAGGTCCGGAATCGCCGGCCGCAGGCCAGCGCATCGGACATGAAGTCCGCGTGACCTGAGACGAATCCGGCGTCCGCGGCACGTAGAGCGGCGCGCGCTCACGTTTGGGGAGGCGGCGCCTGGCGGCGCGGCGGCGATTCAATCCCATGGCCTTGTAAACCCGATAGATCCGCTTGTGGTTCCATTCCGGCCGGCGCCGCCTCAGCAGCTTCCGGCACTTCCAGAAGCCCCGGGCCGGCCGGTCTTTGACCAGCTCGGCCAGCGCCGAGATGATCTCCGCATCGCGCACCGTCCAGTCCAATGGCGGCCGGTACCAGGCCGCCCGGGATAGCCCGACCATGTCGCAGGACCGGCACAACGGCCGCTGGTGCTCCTCCAGGAGGAAGCGCACGGCGTCGCGCTTTTGCGCCGGCCCTACAGTTTTTTTGCGATCAGGTCCTTCATCGCGGCGTTGTCGAGGGCTAGCTCGGCGTACATTCGCTTTAGCTTGGAATTCTCGGCCTCCAGCTCCTTCACGCGCCGCAGCTCGGACGCCTCCATGCCGCCGTACTTCGACTTCCACTGGTAATACGTCGCCGAGCTGATCCCGGCCTGCCGGCACAGGTCCTTGATCGGCACCCCGGCGTCGCCCTGCTTGAGCACCGCAATGATCTGGGTCTCGGTGAACTTCGACTTCTTCATGCAAACCTCCTGGCTGGGAAAAGATGCCAGAAAGTTCTACTTATCGGGTGTCTACCGACCGGGGAAGCTTACGGAAGCTACGCGGACAATGGTCGATCGGGTTGAGCAGCGGTTCGATCTCAAGCCGACGCGGCTGATCGGCGACACGGCCTACGGCACCTCAGAAATGCCGGGCTGGATGGTGGATGAGAAGATCATCGAGCCCCACGTGCCGGTCTGGGACAAAGCTCAGCGCAAGAATGGGACACTAGGGCGATCCGACTTCACTTGGGACGCGGAAGCGGCCGAATATCGCTGCCCGCAAGACAAGCCGCTGCGATCCAGCGGCAAACCAACCGCCGACAACACGCTGATCTATCGCAGCAACTTTAACGACTGTGCCGATTGCGACCTAAAGTCGAGGTGCTGCGCCAACACGACGCACCGGAAGATCGCCCGCCAGGTGAACGAGGCGGCGCGAGACGTGGCGCGGCAGCTGGCGAAGACGAAACGATACGAGCAATCCCGGCGACACCGAAAGAAGGTCGAGATGCTGTTCGCGCACCTAAAACGCATTCTGAAGTTGGACAGGTTGCGACTACGCGGCCTGAAGGGCGCCCGAGACGAGTTCCTATTGGCAGCAACCGCACAGAATTTACGAAGAATGGCAGCGTGGTTGATGCCGAAAAGCCCCGAGGCGGCAATTACCCCCGCCCTTTGAGGACTAAGGGCGCTTGCGCGCCCATTCTGCCGTCTCCCGTGGCGAAAGAATCACTGATCCGGCCAAGCCGCCGGACCCAGCCGCCCGCCAGAAAGCGAGTTTTTCAACAGAATAGGTCGATAGCAGTCGAGTCGGCTACCGGTCAGAAGCCGCCGTTCAAGCGTGCCACCTTATTCCCCAGAAGTAGTCGCTGCTTGGCAAAGATTCTAAACCTACAGCCGGTCGGGCGAGGGCAACTCCAAAGCGCCGCGCTAATCAGAACTTAGGGCACTATTCAACGCTAGGTCAATCGCCCTTGATGTAAACATATGCAATGTGAGTAAGGTACAGAATGAGCGAAACTACGAAAAAGCCAAGAAGAAATATCGGCGTTGTGGCAAGCCACTCCCAAAGCATATGGCGTTTGGCTGCATTAGCCTCTTTCGACATCGCGCCATTTAGATTTGAAAGCATGATCAAATCGGCATCAGACGTATAAAAATCAATGTGCGATTCCCATCCGCCCATCCTGCACCAAGCCGAAAAACTGTTCTTCTCTTCATGGAAAAAAAGGGAATGGCAGCGCATGTTCGCATCACGCTCGGATACGACCGAGTCATGGTTGTCACTATTGAGTGAGATAGAAACGTGTTTTCCAATTAGTTCGTCTGGCGCGACAGAGGTGTCCCTTAAATCCCCCCGAGAGGTGTCTGCGTCAGATATCCATGCGTGCTCTATCCTTCTTCGAGAGCCTTCAAACAGCATGCGATCCTTACTGAAATTGTGCGGATATATTGCGAATCGTTCTCCTTGGCCCTTGTACCGCAGCGTGTAGATAGACGGCCCAAACGGATCGCCCGCGGCTTGACAGTCCTCTGTTCCTTGAGAGATCTCACAGACTATTACTTGAAATCTTCCGAGACTAGATTCCGAGTAAGAGAAAATTGCTCCGATAATTAGCAGTGGAATTGCCAAGACGATCACAAGTCTCTTGTACCGGGGGAGGCTCATTCTCATTTGGACTACAGCCCAGGTTCGTTTAACGAAGGAAGGTTCGGCTAAGTGTATTCGCGAAGGCCTGTCTTGCTGACGCGTCTCTTGGTCATCACCAGCGGCTCTCTTCGAAACTGCTTGGCAATATAACGCCGCGCACAATCCTTGCATTGACACACAACTTAAAGATACTCAGACAGTCAAGTCCGATTGCACATTCGACCGATCTCACGGCCACTGGCCAGATGATGCACAGTGAGGTGAGATTGGTTTTGACCAACGTACAATGCGACGCAGCCCCGAGCAGCCTCTCGAAGCTAGTATCGCGCGCCTCGCAGCGATTTCGTGTCAGAGGGCGGAGCATTCACGTTGATTACGAAGGACCGCTTCGGGTCGGAAGCTGCCCTGATGCTAGAGCCGCCTCCGGCCCGAAGCGGTAATCCTGGCCTAAGTTAAGCGCAACTTTCCTCGGGCTCCAAATTTCGCTCTGGGCTGGCTCAACCGTCGCCTCGATTGCGTGTGCGCCGAGCTTCATTGCTAGCAGCCTCTCGCGGTAGAGATAAAAGGCCGCTTTGCACACTTTGTCGGTGTAATAGGCATTAAATCCACCGCTGATTGCTGCTCCTGCGACAGGGATTGCATTTGCGAGTTTTGCTTTTGTTAGATTAACGCCAAGCGCTTTTGCTATAGACAAGACCGCTTGGACAAACACACTCTTTTCTAGATGCGCCCATGGAGTTGACCCGCTTTCGTGGACAGGTTGATGTCTCAGTCCTGCGCTCTTTCC